>DAOWNU010000040.1 GCA_030642425.1 bacterium
CTTTAAAGGGCTTAGGCGTTCCGGCATCCAACCGGATTGTTCCAAAACCAAAATCCGGGTAATAATATTCCGTAAAACCAATCACAAAAAAAGCTTGACCGGCTGAATAAATATATTTATAATTTAATAAATATATTTATTTTGTTTGAAAAAGAATTACAATGACCGCGAAAAACAAAAGACCGAAATACTTCCCGGCGAATATTGTAGAGCAGGCCAAAGTTGTCGCCGGAGGCTGGGAGAAGAACATCCAAGATGTTAAACTGAACGGCATTATGCCGCGGGACATCAGGGACGGCCTCCGGAGTTTCCGCGAACTCGAAGACCGGATGGGGCTTATAAATAAAGAACTGCGAGATTTGAAGGGAAAATATCAGACTGCGGGTAGAAGCTTATTTGAAGAAATACAAAAAGTTCGCAACGGCGCACGGGCCGCTTTCGGCCTGCACGACCGAAGGCTCGCGGATTTCGGCCTTAATCCCAATGTCAAACGCGGGCGTCCCCCGAAAAAAAATGTCGTAAAACAACTCGGCCTCGACCTTTCGACAGAGGAACGCGACCTGTGAAAAAATATATCGCCATACCGCTGCTTCTTGCGCTTATCTCCCTTGCGGCCATCGCGGACGACACGATCCCTCCCTATGTCGGGATTCTCTGGCCGGACTCCGGGGCGTATGTCAGCTGCGATCACGTAATTATCGAAATGCTCATTGTCGACAGGGATTTCTTTGTCGACCGCGGGTCTATCCTGCTTACCGTGAACAATTTCCCGCACTGGCTTCACGCTATCGACGAATCGACCTTCAGTTTTGTCGATAGCTTCTACTACTTTCCCATTCATCGCCCCATTTTCGACGGCGACTCTATCTGGTGCCTGATGAGTCCTATCGCGGATTTCGACGACAATTATTCGGACGCCTTCAACTGGTTCTTCTATATCGATTTCTCCGGCCCGGAGATAACCGACCTTATCCCCTCGCCCGAAAGCGAGATAGCCGACCCACATGCAAATATCTCCGCTGTCGTGTTCGATCCGGCGGGGCTAACGGAAGACAGCTGTTTTATCACCTTCGACGGCGACAGCTTCGACCTTTTCGAGGGCTATGCCGCATGGCACGGCGACACGTTCGTTTTCTATTCCGGCCTTGCCGGACTTTTTTTCCCCGGCGGCGATACTGTCGAGGTTTGTGTCTATGCCGCCGATGCCGCGGAGGGCTGCGGCGTGAACCGTAGCGATACCTGCTGGCAGTTCTCTATCCCGGTGGGCGGCCCGACTGCGGAACTGCTGTGGCCTTTCGAGGGCGCGTGGTTATCCTGTCCGGACACGAACGTCGTTTTCAGGATCGAGGATTCCGACGGCGTCGAGCCGGATTCGATTTATATTGCCACGACTGTCGGCGATTTCTTTGTGGCGGATCCCGAACTTAGCTGGAGCGAACCGTTTTTATTCTGGGACATCTCCGGCATTCCGGAGGGCGCGATTGCCGGAACCCTTTACGCGGCGGATGTTTTGGGCAATCTCATGGAGCCGCCGCTGGGTTTCAGCCTCGGCATCGATATTTCTCCGCCCGTTCTTGAATCCGAATATCCTCCCGCCGGTTCCGCAATCCTCGATCTCGACCCGGTAGTCACATTCGATCTTATAGACTATCTCGCCGGCATGATGCACGGCCCTACTCTCGCGGGCATCTCGGTAGACGGCTCCTCGATGAGCTGGTTCAGCCTATCCAGCACGGAGTTTTCAGTTGCGGGATTTTCTTACACTCTGGATTCGCTCGCTATCCCGCCGCTGCACGGCGGCGATACGGTAACTATCCGCGTGATAGCCTTCGACTCCGTGAACGTCTGTGAGGTGAACCGCGTGGACACGTCTTGGTTTTTCTATATTCCATGGTCGCCGCCCGAGGTCGAGCTTATTCTTCCCGAATCCGATATTGTGAGCGCCTGCTCCGACCAGAGAATAATCTTTCTTATCACGGACGACGAGGGCATTGTCGAGAGCAGTATCCGCCTGGAACTTCTGGGCGATATCTACGATCTCGGCGACCCGGAACTGACATTTTCGGGCGACAGCCTTTATTTTACGCCCGTTTCCCCTTGGGCGCACGGCGCATATATCTCCGGCGGACTAATTTATGTGGAAGATATTCTGGGCAACGCTATCGTTTCGTCCGTCCCCTTCGGATTTTTTATCGACCTCGAAAGTCCCGAAATCGTCTCGTTCGCGCCGCCCGAATTCTCACTTTCCGCCGACACATTGAGAGAAGTCGTTACCCGCATCGAGGATTCCCCCGCCGGTCTCGACACGGCGAGCGTGCAGGTTACGGTCGATGGCTTTCCTTATATTATAGATGGAACGAACCTGCGCTGGGAAGACCCCTATCTCATTTTCGATCCGGCACATTCCGGAGGCTGGAATCGGGTCGATACCGTGGTGTTTTGCCTGATTTCGGCATCCGACCTGCCGGATACGTGCGATCCAAATACGTCCGAACCCTTTTGCTGGACGTTTTTTATCGACGGGCGCGACCCCTATGCCACTCCGCCGGAGGGAGCCATCGTCGCCTGCACTCTTCAGGATGTGAGGCTATATCTGTGGGCGCCGGGGGGAATAATCGACAGCACGGTGCTCCTCGATATCAACGGCATTCTTTATACAACGGAGGATCCCCGCCTCGTGATGCTCGCCGACACACTGATTTTCTCGCCCGATATTCCGTGGATCGACGGCGACAGCGTTCGCTGCCTTCTTGTGCACGCGGAGGGCGCGCTCGGCTCCAGTATCGACTCTGTATATTGGGGCTTCTTGATGGACTATTCGCGTCCGGTTCTTATCTCGGCGGACCCCTCGCCGGGGGAGGTTGTCGATAGGCTCGATCCCGATGTGAATTTCGTCCTTGTGGATAGCGTCAGCGGGCTGCTTCACGCCGCATTCGAGCTTACTATCAACGGCAGCAGTTTCGGCTGGGATCATCCCGCGCTGACAGTTGTGGGAGACAGCTTTTCTTTCGATACTCGCTCCGCGCTGCATCTGGCGGGCGGAGATTCCGCCGAAGTCTGCATCCACGGCGAAGACCTCGCCTATCCCGACTACTGCGGCCCGAATATCCTCGACACATGCTACAGTTTCACTATCGAATCCGGCGGCCCGACCGCGAGCCTTCTATCCCCGCCGGAATCGACCGCATACGCCTGCGATTCACTAATAATAATAATTATCGAGGATCATAACGGCGTTCGGTGGCCGACTCTGCAGATAGAGATTTCGGGCGAAGTCCTGTATTACGGCGACAGCAGATTGTCGATATTCGGCGACACACTAATTATAGATTACGACCCCACGAGCGGCGAGACACTCGATATCGCCCTGCTCGCGCTGGAAGATTCTCTGGAAAATCCATGCAGTTTGACTGGATGGACGGTCGTTTTCGATTTCGATCCCCCTGTCGTGGAATGGCTGTTCCCCTCGACGGACACGACTTTGACAACGACGTCGCCCGCCGCGGTCGCCCGCATTTACGATGTAATCGGCGAGGCCTATTCCGAGCTTCCCGGAGGCGAGTCCTTCACAATTTCCGGGGACACTATTACGATTTCCCCCGCAGGAATTGCGGATTACGACACGCTCGATATCTGTGTCGAAGTCCACGATTCCGCTATATGCCCCAACATCGCTATATCCTGCCTGCATTTCTATATCGACGCCGCGCCGCCTGTCGCGGATTTAATAATTCCCGACGATTCGACCTCGACCGCGTGCGATCCTCAAACCGTTGTGATACTTCTCTCCGACCCCTCCGGGATAACGCCTTTCGGGCTTGTCGCCGTGTTCGGCGTGGATACGGTCGATCTCGGCGACCCGCGTCTGAGGCTGCTCGGGGATTCGCTTGTTTTCGAGCCGGATACGGCTTTCCCGCCGGGAGAGGTCTTCGTCTCGATAATCTCCATCGCCGACCGATGGGGCAACGAATTGGCCGGATTCGAGACCGCCTTCTATCAAATAACAGCGCCCGCGATAATCGATGTTTCACCCGCACCTGGAGCCAGTTCGTCGAGTGTATCCCCCGATATTTCGGTCTCTTTCGAGCTATCGGACAGCGGGTTTATTGTTATCGAAGAGGACACTTTCGGGATAGGCGACGCCGGTTTCAGCTTTTTCGACGACAGCCTGATATTCTCCACAGAGACCGCCGCACTAAGCTGGTCCGCCGGAGATACGGTCGAAATCTGCGCCTATGCCATGCGTTCAGCCGATTATTGCGGTCCGGCAGTCGCGGAAACGTACTGGAGCTTCTATATACTCTATTCGCCGCCCACTTGGCTATGGGATTATCCGGCGTGCAGCACTTGGACTGCCTGCACACTCGGCGGCGCAAGCCTGACGATTTCGGACGACGAGGGGATCGATTCGGCCTCGATCCTATTCTCCGCGGACGGGGAAACTCTCGATATTTTCGACGACAGGCTCTCGTATGAACCATCGACCGACGAGTTAATTTTTATCCCGACCACAAACTGGGATAGCGATACGATCCGTTTCTGCCTGCTCGCACTCGCGGATATTCTCGGCGCGGAGGCCGGCGATCTGCCCTTCTGCTGCAAGCAGTATCTCGATATCGAGCCGCCGGAGATAACTTTCGATCCCCCGCCGGGGACATATCTTCCAATACCCATAGTTCCTTTCGACATAACGATTCTCGACGCCGGTTCGGGCAGTCGCCCGGAAAGCGTCTCTGTGGAGGGCATCTGGGTGACGACTTCCGACGACGAACTCGACTGGATTTCGCCTATCGCGACATTCGATCTGTGGCCGCTCATCGCGGACAGCATCCCGGAGACGATCACGATTTGCGTCCACGCGAGCGATATGGTCGATTACTGCGGCCCAAACGACACAATTGTATGCGTCGATTATCCGGTCAATACGACCGCGCCGATCCTGAATATGCTTTTTCCCGGAAACGGGGTTATCACAAGCTGTATCGACGGCCCGCTGGTCTTTTCGGCGGTCGATCCGGACATGTTCGATTCGATATCCGTAAGCCTCGTCCTCGACGGCTCGACTATCGACAGCCTCGACCCGCGCTTTCAGTTCCCGACCGACTCGACTATCGTGTTCACGCCGGACACAAGTTGGCTCCACGGCGCGGTTGTCTGCGGCACCCTGATTGCCGCCGATACGCTCGGAAGCCTTTCCGAACCATACAGCTTCTGTATCACAATAGATTCGGAGCCGCCTATCGTCTCGAACTTTTTCCCGCCGACAGCGGTTCTCGATACTTTTAGACACATAAGCTTCGTGGCGCAGGATTCGCCCGCCGGAGTGGATAGATCGTCGCCGGTAATTACCGTGGCAGACGACACTGTCGAATATCTCTGGCTGGGCGATACGCTGATAATCGACCGGGACGACCTTGGATTATGCGAGTTCGACACGGTCGGGATCGTTATCCACAACCTTGCGGACAACGCCGCGGCCTGCGGGCAGAACGTCATGCCGGACACGCTCTGGGACTTCATAATTCTGGACGACGACACACTCCCGCCGGAAATTATTAGTATCTCACCGGGCTATGCCTTCTCCGGAATCGAGTTCGCGGTTACGGCGGAAATATGGGACACCAGCGGCGTGGATTCTAATTCCGTAATTCTCTACTGGAACGAGGGCGATTCACTTTCATCGACGCCCGATTCGATAATTATGCAGCTTATTTCGGGCGATATCTGGGCCGCTGTGAGCGGAATCGGGCCTGTCGAAGGCGAGATGGTCTCTGTCGCGATCTGCGCCTCGGACAACGATTACGATTGCGAGAACCCGCTCGACCGCTCGATGGGCTGCGACACATTTTATATCCCGCTGGATCCGCTGGGGCTGGTTCAGATTCCAATCGATCACGGCGCTTGGAACCCGGAATGGCTCGACGAACCGGTCTGCGCGGGGGAAGAATACCGTTCGCGCGTCGCCTTTTTCAACCCCGACACCTTCCTTCTCTTCGCGGACTCTATCTCCACAATCCCCGGAGATATTATAACCGTGGAGACATGGAACGATACCGCTCTCTTCCCCGGCGAAACGCTATTTGTAACTCTGGTGCTGTTCGCCGAAACCGAAGGCGAATATGCCGAAACGCTTTTCGTTCTGGACGATAGACTGTCCTACCCGATAGGCGTCGATACTGTTTATGCGCTGGTTCAATTCTGCGATTTTCTGGCCGGTCCGAATCCGATAAGTCCCAACGGAGACGGATATTATGACGAATTCCGGATAGAACTGCCACGGGGCGGAAATGTCGAGATCAGCTTCTATCGTCTGGAGGGTATGCATGTCGCCACACTTCGCGGGGATGGGCGGATATATTCATGGGACGGCACCGACGACCACGGATGTCCGCAGCCGCCGGGCATATATTTGTGGGTAGTGCGACTGGACGGCGAAATGTTCGAACACGGCTCTGTAACGATTGCCAGATAGAGATGGCTGATTTTCTATGAAAAAGCATAAATACACTGTCATTGCGAGGCGTCGCCGTGAGCGCAGCCGAATGGAGCGTAGCGACGTGGCAATCTTCTTAAAATTCAAAGAGATTCGGTCGCTCGCAATGACGTCGCAAGAATATTCTTCTCTTTACGGAGTATTTTGTCATTTTCCAGCAATCTCAGATAGGAATTTAATATGAAATACAAATGGATCCTGCTATTCGTATCAATTCTCGCTCTCACTATTTCGGCGGACACCGGCGAATACGGTGTTAAAGAGATAGGTGCCGGCCTCTCGGGCGTGGCGCGGTATCGCGACGCCGGAACTGTCCTGCTGAATCCCGCAAGCGTGGGGCTTATTCGGGCAAACTGCTTTACAGCAAGCTACAGCAGGCTGGCGTGGGGAATCGGAAGCTCGAAAATCGAACGCGGGATGGGCAGCTATGTCTTTCGCAGACAGGGAATCGGCGCCGCCGCGCTGAGTTTCACTATCCTAAATCAGGATATCAGCTATTATTCCCGCCTCGGCCTTACAATTACCCCGGAACTGCGGATTTTCGGCAGGCAGACGTCCCTCGGGATCACGGGCAATTGGTATCAAACCGGATACAGACCTTCGCAGTTCGAGGGACACGATATCGGCCCGGACCCGATATTCGAGGAGGGCACGCAAAAGGACGCCTTCGGCGTTTCCGCCGGGTTGATGACAAATATCTATCGCGATCTTTGGTTCGGTTTTGTCGCGCGCGATATCAACGAACCCAACCTCGCTTTTCAGGATACCGTGGGCTACGGCAAACGCCCGCTGGAGATTCAGGGCGGTTTCTATTATCCCGTGGATTGGTTTCTCAAGCCCAGCCTGAGCCTTCTCTGGCGCAACGAGACGATCAATGAAAAGGATTTTATCCGCCTGCGCGCGGGCACCGAGGCCTATCTTCCGAGGGGCATTCGTATGCGCGCGGGCTACGACGGCACGGGCCTGGATTTCGGGATGACCCTGCACGCCGGTTCCCTTTTCGGCGGGATGGACATAGACTACGCGCTCGTCTATCCGCTCGAAAAAGACCTTGCCGAGGCGGGGGCGCTGAGCCATCATTTCGGCCTCACCGTGTGGGGGATCGAGCGTAGGCCGAAAACCGTGGACCTTGTCGCGGAGAGCATATCGCCAAAAGGAAACCTTATGCCCGGAGTCAAAGGCGAGATTGTCGGGATGTTCTACAATCGCGGCAAGGAACGCTCCGAAGGTTTTTCTGTAACGCTGGCGGTTCAGGACCCGGCGGGGAAATGGAAAATAGTCTATCCGGTAAAATATCTCGACGGCATGACTCCGGACAGCATGGCCGCGCTGTCCTGGCAGTGGAAACCGGAAGTGGCCGGAAGCTATACAATTCGCATGACAATCGACGACGACGGCCGGAACATGCCCGAAATCAACGGCGTTATAGACGAGCGAAAAGAGGACAATAACTCGGTCGAAAAAATCGTGGAGGCGATATTCGCGGGTGAAATGGAATTCGCGCTGGCGGAACGCAAGGGCTGGGTTACGCGGGTGGACTATCTGATGGAAGAAATGCCGCTTGTCCCGATAATTTTCCACGAGCCGGGCGATATCGAGATCGACTCGGTGGAAACGGAGATGTTGAAGATTTATGCCGAGCGTCTCGGTTTCAATCCGGACGCGCGTCTTGTTATCGAAGGCTTTTTCGATCCCAGCGACGAGGTCGCCTGCACCGCGGGCGCGGAGCTTGCGATGCTGCGAGCGGAGAGCGTAAGGGATTTATTGATAGAGATCGCCCCGCAACTCGAGAGCCAGATAAAGATCGCAAACCAAATCGAGTGCGCCGAGCCGGTCTATCGAATCGACCCGGCGAAAGTATCCAGAGATTCATCTCTTATCGCGGAGGAGAACCGCAGAACGGAATTGAGTACCGAATTCCCGAATATCGAAAAGATGTTTGCGGAATACGAACTTCCAACCGGTCAGTTGGAAATGCCGCCGCACATAGAATTCGACGACAGCGCGGTTGCGATACTCAAGCGGAACGAACACGCCGTAATCCTTATCGAGGGCGGATTTGCCGAAGGCGAGGATTCGGTTTCCGGCCTGTTGCGCGCGGACAAACTGCGCGCGGCAATTCGCAGTTTCGACCCGACTATCCTTGCAGGGAAGATCAGGCTCGTGCCCGGCTGGAACGGCCCCCGTGTGAAAGCGATTTTTACGGGGGAAGGCATTCTCTGGTCGCCGACGTTGTCCCTGCCGAGTATAATGGCTTATGAAAATCTCGAACCGCCCGTGAACACGATATTCGTTACAACTCGCGGCTTCGAGGGCGCAAAGGTCGATAGCAGCATGGTGGACATCATTTCACCGGGGGGAAATCATATTAGAAATATCTACCGCGGCCCCGGTCTTCCACCTTCGGAAATTGGATGGGATTGGCTCGACGAGGGCGGACACCTGATCACGCCCGATTCATGGGTGCGGGTTCGCGGAGTCGTCTATATCGACGGCTCGCCTCTGGTCTATCGTTCCGAGGGCAAAGAAGGCCGGATGTGCGTCCGCGTGAAAGATGTGCAGAGGAGAATAAGCAAACTGCTCGTTGTCCAGTTCGTTTTCGACGAAGACGCGCCGACCAGCCATTATCTCGAAAGCCGCCTGGACGGCCTCGCCAACGACATCATCCATCAGGCGATAGCGAAATTGTCGCCGATGGCCGGATTGAAAGGCCACACGGACGCGATTGGCAAGGCGCAATATAACATGCAGCTCTCTATCCGCCGCTCCGACAAGGAATTGAAGGTTCTGCGCCTGTATATGATGCACTATCTGGAGGCAAAAAACTCCGCGGAACTGGATTCCTGGCTTGCGGAAAAAGGCGTTTCGATTTCCTCCGAAGGCTTCGGCGCAAATCGGCCTTATACGATACAGAGCATCACGGCGGAAGGAATACCAACGATCCTCGGGGACAACGCCACCCCGAGAGGCCGGACGGTCAACCGCAGGGTAACTGTGGAGCACAGCCTCGATGAAGAATCGAAATACAGGAATAATTAAGGCTCTTGTGTAAAAAATATAAGTTGGTTTGTAAATCTATCTTACAAACAAAACTCTTTGTGTGTTTATGTAGAGAATGTCAAAAACCAAAATCCAAATGCCAAATGAAACTCAAAGCCCAAATGCCCGAATGACAGAATAATAAAGGTAATTAGGTAATAGTAATAGGAAATAGATAATAGATAATAGGTAATAGGTAATAGGTAGTAGTAGTA
>DAOWNU010000255.1 GCA_030642425.1 bacterium
CTGGGACGGGAAAGATAATTCCGGCGGGCAAATGAAGCCCGGACTGTATCTGTATCTTATCGAGAAGGATGGGATTATTCTGTGCAACGGCTCGGTTCTATTGATTAAATAATTCGATTGAAAGGAAATTATGAGGGGTTTATCTGTAATAATTATCGCAATTGCCATGGTCTTGCCCATGACCATATTGGGCGTCGGCGCTGTAGAGCAGTATATTAATTTCGGCGTCAACTATATTCCCTTCTCACCCGTAGTCGGGGATATCAACGCCGACGGTCGCCCGGAAATAGTAATCGCATCTCGAACTACAGGCACGCCTTCGTCTTCCTCACACGGGAGAGTTCGCGCTATTCGGATCGAAGAGGACAGCACGGTTACCACGCTCTGGGATCGCCGTCTGGGGCGGGCTTGTTTCACACCGGCTATTGCCGACGCCGATGAGAATGGAATCGCCGAGATATATCTCAATGTTTATTTTGACAGCCCGGACCTTATGGGGGTTATTTGCCTGGACGGTATAACCGGCACAACGATCTGGAACAGACCCTTATTTGGAACAATAAACACCTCACAATCGGGGCACGAGGTCTTACTGGCGGATTACGATGGCGACGGCACGATAGATGTTATCTCCCAGCAAAACCACACCACAGGCAATTACATTGTGGTCCTCGACGCGACAACCGGAATGGAGGAATTCCGTATTATCACTCCCAAACGTTCTTTCGCCTCGATGATCTGCGAAGATATCAACGACGACGGCCGTAACGAATTGATAGCCAGCCTTTCCAACTCATCTTCCGGCGACGTTGAAATATATGTCTGGAATGACCTCAGAGAGGTATTGTGGCATGGCCCCGGCGGCCCCCCGGCAATTGCGGATATCGATCTCGACGGCGAACCGGAGATTGTTTGCGGATATGTCCACAGCGCGGGCGGCGGCAGCTATCCATATGAACTTTTATCTTACTCCCATGACGGCGCTATCGAATGCACATTGATGGTCGTCAATTCCGTGAGCACATATTACACACATTACGAATCCCCCGTGATCGCCGATTTCGACCCGATGACACCGGAGCCGGAGATCGCTTTTGCCGTGAACCACGTGGCGCCTTCGAGCGCGAATTGCCGTGTAACAGTTGTTCGCCACGACGGTTCGGTTGTCTGGCAGACGCCGGATTTCACATCGGGCGAAATTATCACCATGTCCGCCGCAGATTTAAACTGCGACGGTATTTGGGACCTTTGCAGTTACAATATGGCCGGGGATTTTATCGTGTTCGACGGTTCGAGCGGTTTGTTCTGGGCCAGATTCAGCACTTTCAGCGGCAGTCCGAGTCCCGATCCAAATCGATTCATTGCAATTGCGGATATGGATGACGATTGTCATGCCGAATTCGCGGTCAGCACTTATCAGGGGCGCTCGAGCGACGATAAGGGTGTCTATATTTACGGCGACGACGCCAACTGGAACCCCGTTCGCAGAACATGGAACACGGGAAGCTATTACTATACGAATGTCGATGACGATTTAGGGCTTCTTACTCCGAATGTCTCGAATCGACATTGGGAAGTGGACAATATCTGGCGGGCGCAGAGAGTAGTTCCCTGCGGATTGGAGATAATACCCGGGCCGGAAGTCTATGTCGATCCTATCGAGTGCGCTTTCTGCGACAGCATAGGCGAGCTTACTTTCGCCGTAACATACTGGAATCCAACGTGCGAGACAATCGCCTGGGACGCAAGAGGGATACTTCAATTCACAGCGGTTGGATTTGATTGTCTGGATTATATCGAAGGCCAATGCACAACTTCTCTCGGCAACCTCGAGCCCGAAACCGACACAATAATCTATTACAGTTTCGAGATAGACCCGAATTGCGACTCACTCGATATCAGTTTTTGGATTCATTTGACCTGTACAAACTCAAGTTATGTGGAAAACAGGCATGTGCATATTCCGATGTTCACGCCGCAGTGCCATTACCCCCCGGCAATTATTAGAGTTCGGCCATATCTCTCCGGGCTGGTTATCGCCTGCGGTCCCAATGACAGCCTCGGAACGGTTATCAACACCGGTCAGGAGATTATTTTCAATATCGCATGCGATACTATCGAGAGCGTCAGCTATCCGCTCGATACGACCGGAATAGTTCTTCATCTCGAATCGACTTCGTATCCCGATGAAACAGTAACTCTCGCGGACCCGCGCCTGACATGGGACGGCGACGAGTATCAGGGCGGTTTCTTTTATAACCCGAACCCGCTGTATCCACATCGCGATGTCGTGGTGTTCTGGGTAACGAACGTTGTCAATAGTCTCGGCTGTATCAGCGAATCAGCTCCCTGCACGATGATTATCGACGATATGTATCCCGACACAATAGACGTCAATCCCGACCATGACGTTACAATCGCCTATTCGGATCTGAGCAATATTTATGCTATAATGGCGGACGATTTTATGGTGATCGACCCGACGAGCGTTCACCTCGAGAACACTTCGATTTCCGCCAACGGAGTCCAGTTGAGCGGATACACAATAGACGCGCATTTCGACGGTATCGACCCCGACACGCTGTTTTTCAGGGATATACCTTCCGGGATTTACCCCGGCGACACTATCGAAGTTTGTCTTTGGGGAATGAACGACCTTGTTGACGACACCAATTTCTGCGGCCCGAATGTAACGCCGCCGATATGCTGGCATTTCAGGATAAACGCTGTCGAGCCGGTCGCAATACTCGTTTTGCCGGAGGAGGATACATACAGCGCCTGCCCCGACCAGCGTATAATTATCGAGATAATCTCCGAGGCGCCGATAGATTCGATGAGCATCGAACTGGAGATAGACGGCGTCGTTCATACCATAACCGAAGAATATCTTTATTGGGACACATTGAACAGCTATGTTGTCTGGGCGCCAGATTCTTTCTGGTGGGAGCACGGCAATCAGGCGAATGTCTCGTTGTTACATTGCGCGAATTTTCTCGGCCAGAATTTCTCCAACGCCCCCCTGGAATTCGATTTCTGGCTGGACTTCGAGCCGCCGGTAATTTCTTTCCTCTCGCCGCCGATGGGCATGGATATAATGCTCCGCAACCAATCGCCCACGATCTCGATAAGTCTGCTCGAAGATCTTTCCGGTCTGGACGAAAGTTCGGTCGCCCTGTGGATCGCCGGAGATTCTATCGGCAGGCCGCCGGCGACACTCGACTACGAGGGTGACGGCCTGTGGGCGCTCAATTTCATCCCGGAGGCCGCCGGAGTGCAGTTCGATCCCGGCGATACTATCACTGTCGAGGTTAGAGCCTGCGACACGCCCGATTATTGCGAACCGAATTGTATAACCGTGATAGACAGCTTCATTATCGAGCCGCAGATCGCCTGTCTTGTTTTCCCGAATCCTTTCACTCCCGACGGCGACCCGATAAACAGGTTCGCGGTATTCAACTATCCGCACATGTACACGACGCCGGGCGAGTTGGTGATATTCGACGTCCGCAACAGGGAAATATTCAAGGGAACGATAGGCCCCGTGAACGACGCGACGGAATTGATCCTGCGCAATTGGGACGGCAAAGACACCGAGGGCAAACTCGTCCCGGAGGGATTATATATTTACGTCATTAAACAGGACAAAGAGATAATTTGCAACGGGACGGTTATTGTCGCCAGATAGGTATTACGGCAGAGGCATTTCGGCGGGCGGCGGCAACATGCCCGGCACTGAATATTCGACCCCGGTTTTGGGTTAAGAACAATCCGGTTAGATGCCGGAACGCCTAAGCCCTTAAAAGGGCTTAGCTTGAAGCGGTTTATGCTCTTTAATTAATTATCTTATAAAAGGTCGAGCGTCTCGCTCGACATGAGGTCCCTGAGCCTGTCGAAGGGGA
>DAOWNU010000347.1 GCA_030642425.1 bacterium
GTCGGGTGCAATCTGTCCTGCAATTTCTGCCAGAATTGGACATTATCGCAAACAAAGCCCGAAGATTCAAAATCGCAGGTTTTATTCCCCATCGAAGTCGTGTCCATGGCAATTAGGAATAACGCCGAAACGATAGCCTACACCTATTCCGAGCCGACGATTTTCTACGAGTATATGATCGAGACTTCCATGCTGGCGCACGGCAGCGGGATTTCCAATCTCTGGATAACATGCGGCTATATCAACGAGGAGCCGCTACGGGAACTGGCGAAATATATCGACGCCGCGAATGTCGATCTGAAGGGCTGGAACGATAAATTTTACCGGGATTATCTTAGCGCGACGAAAGAGCCGGTATTGAAAACGCTAAAAATCCTTGTGGAAGAAGGGGTCTGGCTCGAGATAACCAATCTTATTATCCCGGGCGGCAACGATAACCCCGAGGAAATCCGCGAGATGTGCCGATGGATCGCCGATTCGCTCGGAACGGACGTGCCTATCCATTTCTCGCGCTTTCATCCGAATTATAGACTGACCGATCGGCCCTCGACACCGGGGGAAACTTTGGAAATGGCCTATAATATCGCCAGAGAAGAGGGCCTGGAATACGTGTATGTCGGCAACGTCCCCGGCGACCCGCACGAGGACACATATTGCCCTGCGTGCGGGAAAAAGATTATCGACCGGACAGGATATCTGGTCGTCGATTATCAAATCGAGGACGGTCGATGCGCATTCTGCGGCGAAAAAATAAACGGAGTTTTTCCGGAGGAATAAAAAATGAAAAAAATAGCCGTTGTTCTGTTTATTATCGCAATTCTTGTGTCCGGCGGGTGCAAGACAGGCGAAAAGGCCGATGCCAAAAAGGCTTTCGAGGAAGCGGAAAACGTGATCCACTATCGCAACGTTCTCGGGATTCGCGATATTGCGCTTCGATCCAGCCTTATCGACAACTGGGGGAACAAAGAGGTTATCGATGAGGCTTACGGCGGCATGACTTACGAATTGTTGATCCTCGATCCCGCGCCGCTCGACAGGCCCTCGGTGAATCACGTTCCAAACGGCTGGGAAGAAATGCCTTTCGAGATAGTTTATTATGAAAAACTCAAAGGCGGCGAGTTGATCTCAAATCTGGAAAGGCTTGTCGAACGGGGCGATGGCGGGGGTTCGTGGGGTCATGTGGAGGTTGTTTCGGGACATCCCATAAAAGAAGAAACCGTTCTCGACGGTTCCTGGGTCGTGCCATTTATTTTCGTTCACGACCAGATGGTTGCTCCCTTATCCGGGAGCGGCGCGATCTTTCGGCTGGACGTTATACTCGACAACGATTTCAATCTTATCTCGGTCATAGCCACCGGCGGCCAGACCTGGATATCATGAGTTGGGATTGCTTGTTTTTGACGGTTGGATTTTGACATTATCTTCTAAAAAAACAGTCGAATTCACCTTTTTCAGCAATCTATAATCGTCATTCCAGGCTTAATCCGGGATACAGAAACCTCTGAAGAGGTTACCACGGGAAACCGTTGAAACGGTTATAGGTGTGCGCTTTTCGTTTAACCCCGGACTGAAGTCCGGGGCTAATTTCTTCCTGATTTGTAATTCCCGACTAAGATTGGGAATATAGCAGACGGTGCGGTGGTGTGCTTTTGCCTTTTGCCCGATATTATTTCGAGTTATCGTTCCGCAAGAGGAGACTTGCAAATTCCGGTTCTTCCAGATAATTATCGAAAGCCCCGCACTGGAGAGCGAGCGCTTTGCGCTGCGGTTCCAGATCTATAGCAATCTTTAAAGCCGAGGCCGCCCTTACGGGCTTTTTTAGTTTCGACCACATCGAGGCCAGATTGAAAAAGCATCTGGCGTAATTTGGCTTTATTTTCAAAGCCGAGATATACGCCTTTCTCGCCTCTTCATATCGGTCGAGGCTTACGAGAATGGTTCCGAGATTGTTGAAGGCGTCGTATCTGTTCGGGTTGTCCTCGATAGCCGCCCGATAACTTTCTACCGCCTCATCATAGCGTTGCTGCGAGCTGAGAAGGTTTCCCATATTATAGTGGGCCTCGGAATAATCCGGCTTGATATCGAGGGCGTGTTTATAGCAGGCCTCGGCCTTTTCGGGAAGCCCGTGTTTTCGATATGCCGCGCCCAGAGCGACCCATGTATTCGGTATATCCGGATTGCATTTGGTCGATTTATCGAGGCAATCGATCGCGAGGTCGAGCTTATTCTCTTCATAATACGCCCGGCCCATATATCGCCACATAACGCACATGTCGGGGTTAAGTTCGGAGGCAAGACGAAAATATTTCCCCGCCCGTGGAGCATCGCCCAGGCGGGTGTATATCAGCGATAGATAGGCATAAATTCTGGCGTTGTCGCCGTGCAGTTTTAGATATTTGTTGAGGTCTTTAATCGCGCCTTCAAAATCGCCGAGCATAGTTTTTGAAAAGCCGGACAGTTCCAGGGCCTTGCGGTTTTCAGGGATTTCCCGAAGAACGATCTCCGTGTATTTAAGAGCGTCCTTGAACTGGCCTTTAGTCTGGTGAAGCAGTGCGAGTTCTGTGTATTTTTCTATTTCTTTTTGTTCCATTTCCTTAAATTACATTTTATTTAAGAATATAGGTTAAAAAAATGTTGAAAGAAAGAGTTTTTTCCTATTCTCTTAGACAAAATTACTCCATATTGTAAAACAAGGTGGATACCATGTCCCTTTTCCCGACACACGGGTCTTAATTATTTGTTGCAAAACCCGAGTATATTGCTATAATAACAAAATAGGAGGTTATTATGGTTTCGATTTATAAGGAAAAATATATTTCAAGGGCGCTCATATTCGCGGTAATTGTTGTCCTTTTATTGCCTTCACTGGCGTTTGCCGGGGAAGACGACGGGGATTTCGGAAAGATTATAAAGAATATTCCGGTGATTATTGGTGTGTTGATCTATTTATTCATGAGGAAGAAGAAAGCCGGATTGAAAATCGAAACGGACAAGAAAGATAACGCCGATCCGGGCCCGCTAAATCGCTCATCTCAAGACTTTACCGCTTCGCACTCGCAGAAATACAAAAGGGCTTATAAGCCGATAGA
>DAOWNU010000459.1 GCA_030642425.1 bacterium
CCATCTCGATAAAAATCCACTTCCACAGGCCCAATTCCGCAAGGAGTGCAATTCCAATTCCCGGGTTCCTCGACGACAATATCGTGGTTATCTCGCCGCGTATCCTATCCGGCGACAAGAGGTTAATAGCTTTAGCTTCAGAAATAATTGCAGATGCCGTTTCCTTCTCCATTGTGAACCGCAACTTAGCCGCAAAGCGAACGGCCCGCAGCATCCTCAGTCTATCCTCACGGAAGCGCTTTTTCGGATCGCCTATTGTCCGCAATTTTTGGGAAAAAAGGTCCGCTATCCCGCCAATCAGATCGATAATCTCCATCGAAACGGGGTTCAGCGCCAGGGCGTTGACCGTGAAATCGCGCCGCAAAATATCATCTTGCAAATTGTCCACGAGTTCGACATCGCAGTGCCTGCCGTCGAAGCGCAATTCCCTGCGGAAATGGGCGATCTCGATATCGCCCAAATCCGATTCGAGCCGGTGAACGGAATATCGCTTCGGGCCGTGCTCTTTCGCGCCGGGGAAAAGCGCCCGGATTTTTTCTCCGGGGCAGGCCGTGCAGATGTCGATATCGTAGATGGGTAAACCGAGGAGATTATCCCGCACCACGCCGCCGATCAGATACGTTTCGTGCCCGGCCCCGACAATTTTCCGGGCGATCTCTATCGCCCCCTCGACCTTACGCGCCGAAACCGCATCTTTCGGGAAAGTCCAGATCATCTTCCCCCCACTATCGCCACGACGGATTTCGCGCTGTTGCCCCCGGAATCCTTCGTGAAAACAATATACATCCCCGATGGTAGAATTTGCCCCGAGTCATCCCTGCCGTCCCAGACAAAACTGAGGCCGGTGGGATGTTCCGGATCGGCGAGCGTTTTTAATCTTCTGCCGAGTCGGTCGTAAATCGCCACCGTAATCCCCGAAGACGGAAGGGTCACTTCCACAACCGTGCTCTCGACAGTCGGATCGAACGGATTTGGCGAAATAGTAACTCTCGCTTCGCCAGAAACTATCCCCCATATTGCGTTGTCGCAGCCGGGAGTTCGACATGCCGGACTACATCCAACAGAGGAACCGCCGGCCTCCACAACCTCGGCGGATATGCCGTTGGTCATGCAGCTTCCGAACTCGCCGGCATCATAGGGAACGCTGTGGCGCGGCAATCCGGCTGCGTCGAACAGGCGAACGACGTCGCCGGTATTGTTCAGCGCAGGCCAGCCGGAAGGCTCGATAAGCAGCGCGCCCTCGCAAAGCGTGTCCGGAAAAATGGAAACGTCCTCGCAAAGGACGATATATCCGCCCGGATCGAGTGTCGTATCGGGAATATCGTGAAGCGATATCTCATCGCCAAACTGCCAGCCCGCAAGGTCCACCGTGTCCTCGCCGCGGTTATAAATCTCTATCCACTCCGGCTCGCCCGTGACGGGCATAAACATTATCTCCGTGATACAAACCGGCCAGCCGTCGGGACCAACAAAAACTCGCAGGCTCGAACGATCGTTGGAGAAATTGTCGTCGCCGGACAATCTGGCAAAAAAGTTATAGGAACCGTCGGGAACGTCGGCGTGAAGCGAGATAATCGCGCTTTCCCCAGTCGCCAGCGGCCCGCATTCCGAAGAGTCGAGCGGCCCGGTTTCGGTAGAATCTGAGAAAAGCACGATTTGGAAATTTTCGACATCGGTTTCGCCGACATTGGTTATATACGCCCGAATGAGCACCGGCGATGCTGCGGCGGGATTGTCG
>DAOWNU010000461.1 GCA_030642425.1 bacterium
AGATAATTGTTACTTCTACATTCGACTCGTGAAGAATTCTTTTCCCCGTTTCCACGAAATTTAATAATCTCCAAATCCTAATAGGCACGGCGTCTCGCCGTGCATTTCACCCGTCGAGCGAGACGCTCGACCTATTAAGAAATACTCGACCTATTAAGAAACGCTCGACCCATTAATATAATTAATCAAAATCAATAACACACTCGATCTTCAAGAAAATGAAAGAAAATTACTAAATTTGGGATAATTTGCGGAATTTTGCATTGACAATAACGATGGCATAATGTATCTTAAAAAATTGAGAATTACGACCGGTGAGTTCGATCTCAACCGGAGCGCCGTGAAAAATTAACAAAAATTGATTCGAGGGAGACTGTTATGTCCCGCAAAATGGAAAAAATACTCGTAATTGGAGCCTGCGGACAGATTGGAACCGAGCTGATAGTCGCACTGAGAGAAAAGTATGGCGCAGCGAACGTTATCGCGTCCGATATCAGGAAATCTTCCGACCCAAATATTACCGACGGTGCATTCGAGATTATCGATATAACCGACAAATCCCGTCTCGAAGAGGTAATTCGAAAATACGACATCGACACGATATATAATATGGCGGCCGTTCTCTCGGCGGTCGGCGAAAAGAATCCCCTCGTGTGCTGGGATGTCAACATGAACGGGGTTCTCAACGTCCTCCACTGCGCAATCGATTTCAATCTGGCGCGTGTGATCATGCCATCCTCGATAGCGGTTTTCGGCCCGGATTCGCCCCGGATAAACACGCCAAACGATACCATTCTAAGGCCGACCAGCATGTATGGCGTTACAAAGGTTTGCGGAGAACGGCTTTGCGATTATTATGTCGAGCGTTTCGGGATCGATGTCCGGGGATTGAGATACCCCGGCATTATTTCCGCGGAAACGCTTCCCGGCGGCGGCACCACCGATTATGCGGTCGAGATTTTTTATAAGGCTATCGAAGAGAGAAAATACACCTGTTTTCTCAAAGAAGACACGCGCCTGCCGATGATGTATATGCCCGATTGTATCCGGGCCACTATCGAGCTTGCCGAGGCGGAATTCGATAGTCTGAAACACCATAACGATTTTAATCTGGCCGCGTTCAGTATAACGCCCGGCGATATCGTATCCGCGATAAAGAAGCATTTCCCGGATTTCACATGCGACTATAAACCGGATTATCGGCAGCAGATCGCAGAATCCTGGCCGGAAAGTATCGACGATGGCACAGCCCGCACCGAATGGGGCTGGAATCACGAATGGGACCTCGATTCGATGACCGGGGATATGCTCGCAAAGCTCTCGAAGCGTTACTCCGAGGGGAAATTGTATAAAAAATGATCGCCGGCATCGGAATAGACATTATCGAATCTGCGCGTGTCGGCAGAATTATCGAAGAATATGGCGATAATCTGGTCGGCAAGCTGTTCACAGTGGGAGAGATCGAGTATTGTTCCTCGAAAAAGAGACCGGAGATGTTCTTTGCCGTTCGTTTTGCGGCGAAAGAAGCCTTTTTAAAGGCGCTTGGAACGGGGCTTAGAGGTGGGATCGATTGGGCCGAAATCGATGTCCGGCGCGACGAAATGGGCAAACCGACTATCGAACTCACGGGAGTTGCGGCCGAAAAGGCAAAATCGATGGGAATTACAAACATAAACATATCGCTTTCGCATTCAGATGAATACGCGGCGGCAGTGGTCGTTATCGAA
>DAOWNU010000251.1 GCA_030642425.1 bacterium
AGATAATTGTCCGTGCGAACGAGGACTATAACAATTACCCCGACGCGCCGGACACTTTGCGGATGACCGTTTCCGACGACGGCGGCAGGAGCGTCGAAGCCTCGATCCTCGTCTGGGTCTATGACCCCGATAAGATAGAAATCCAGACAGGAAAACCTTCGACGACGAGCATTTCCGGCATTTTCCCGAACCCGTTCAACTCCACTGTCGTTATTCGGGCGGATTTTGCGGAGAACACGAGCGCAAACTTGCAAATTTTCGACATCGAAGGGCGTATGGTCGCGCGTTTGTTCGAGGGGCCGGTAATATCGGGAACTTACGGCTTTGTCTGGGACGGCCGATTCGACAGCGGCGCCAATGCTTCCTCCGGGATATATTTTGCGCGGCTTTCCACGCCGGACAGACATTTCGTGAAGTCGATAACATTGCTTCGATAATGTATATTGAGATGAAACAATATATTATAGCGTTTTTCTTTGTCCTGTCGCCGCTGTTCGCGCAGGTTAGTATCAATGTCTATCAGAACGGCAGCAGAGTGGGATTCGATATTACGCCCGAGGGCGACGGCGCATTTGTGCAGATCGCCGATCCCGGCGACTCGACGCTCTGGTCGGGAATTGTCGAGACAACGACGACGGTCGAACTCAATATCTGCCCGCCCGGGTCGGTTTCTATCCGATGGTCGGCGCTTATTGTGCCGGGGCTGTCGGGCATTGTAGATATGGGCGAGAAACTCATGATCCCCGGCGGCTGGTTCGAGGTCGGCGCGGACAGCGAAGATGTCGCCCTCCTCTCCGCGCTCGGAATGCCGCCGGAGATATACGGGCGCGCTCAGCCGCGCCGCTGGGCCTTTATCGACAGCTTCGAGATTTGGAAAGACGAAACGCCATGCTCGCTGTTCTCCCGCTTTATCGCGGAGGGCGGATATTCGGAGTCCTCATATTGGAGCGCCGAAGGCTGGGCCGCAATGTCCGGCGCGGGATGGTCGGGGCCATCGATCCCCTGTCCCGACGGCGGACTGCCGGTTCGCGGGATAAGTTATTACGAGGCCGAGGCCTGCGCGAATTGGTTCGGGGCGAATTTAGCCTATGAACTCCAGTGGGAGGCCGCGGCGAGAATGGGCGTGCGGGATATTTTCCCGTGGGGCGACCACTTCTGTCCCGGATCGGATATCACCGCGAATATCAACGACATAAACCAATGCGAAATCGACACTTTCGACTACGGACCGGGCTATCCCGAATATTTTACCGGCGATATCGCGCCCTCGGGATGCCTTGCGATGGGCGGGAATATCAGCGAATGGTGCCGCGACGGCTGGGACGAATACAACCTTTATGTCGATATCGACCCGCTGGAGCCTTTCAACAGCGCGGGGGACGACCGAACTGTCCGGGGCGGGAATTATGCGACGTGGGATCGTTACGAATGCTCGCCGCTCTTTCGCACGGGCTACGACCCCGTTGTCCGTGACGCCAATCTCGGCTTTCGGATAGCGCGGCTTGTCGGCGACGGCGCACCGAACGATTGGGTCGAAGACACTTACATATTCGACTGCGAAGCGCCCGAATTGCTCGAAATTATTTTCGCCGATTGTCTCGAGGCGACCCACGACGACTCTATCGGTTTTGTCTTTTCGGAGGCGGTTATCGGCGATCCCGCGACCGTTCCCGACGACACCAATATATTCGCTCGAAACGATTCGACCGTCTCGGATACGCTGTGGCTCATAATTTTGGCGGGCACGTTGGGCTACGGCGACAGCCTCGGTGTGGACCTGTCCACGGTTACCGACACGGCGGGCAATCCGGTAGAAACAGCGGAGACGACCTATTTCTTCGTTTGCACATACGATCTGGACGTCGTCCTCTCGCCGGAAGATATTTGTATCCCGGTGGATTGCCGGATCGATATCGAGGCGATAGTAACGAATATCGGCACGTCCGGGCCGATAGCGATAGACTCCATCGTAATCGATGCGCCTTTCGAGGCATCCGGATTCTCTCCGGTTACGCTCGCTCCGGGGGATTCGGCGAGGTTCAATATCATTTTCCAACCGGGAATCGAGGGCGATTACGCCGGGACGCTCGAAGTTCACCACTCCGACGGCTTTTACGCCGAGGAGATAACAGCTTTCGCCTGCGGAACGGACTCCGTCTATTTCCAGCCGCAGGAACTGGATTTCGGCGATGTCTATGAGGCCGTGTCGGGGACGTCCGGCCTTGTGTTCGATATCTGCGAAGAGTGCACGCTTTTCGCCCTGCGCGTGGGTCAAATCTGGTGGACCGACGGCGCGCTGTTCTCGACAGACCTCGCCCCGGACACCGTTCTCGACTATTTCAATAATACTGTCGGGACAATCGTGCATTTCGATCCGGATTATCATCGCGGGGCGTTCACGGACACCCTTCACGTTCAGCTTCTCCCCGAAAACGCGGAATGCGAGCGGCCATATATTGCCCATCTGCCCGTGAGCGCGACGAGCGGCTCGGATACGGACTGCACTCCCACTGTCGAATGCCGGGGCGCGCGGTTGGTTCGACCGTGCGACACGGTGAAAGGAACGGAGAGCATTTATTTCACCGGCATCTGCGAGGGCGTTGTCGAAATTTACGATCATCGCGGGAGATTCGTGGTGGAACTCGCGCCCGACAGCTATAACGAGGTGGAGTGGAATCTCACCGACGAAAGTGGAAATCTCGTTCCTTCGGGTCTATATTATTGGGCGAGCGGGAAAAGCAAGGGCAATATCGCGGTGGTTAGATAATGCGGCTGCCCTCGGACAACATAGGCTCGATTCGCATGGCGGGGATCGCAATTTCGATCCTGCTGCTTTTGCTCTATTCCCCTCCGCTTGGGGCGCAGGAAGACCTTTACCCTAAACGACTTAAGATTATCGCCGGCTATCGCTCCGAGTTGATCGGCGGGGATATATCGACAATAGCGCATTTCCCGGCGGGCAGTTTCACATATTCGCCGTCGCTGACAACTTACCGGTCCGGGGAAGGCTGGTCGAGCTGGGAAATCGACCTTCGCACGACGTTCAATTTCTGCCCCGGATGCGGTTTCAAGCCGTCCCCGACACATTGGCGAATGGTTGGAAATATCGGTGTGACGGCGGATTATCTCGACCTGGCCGCGAGAAATCCTTCCGGCTCGTTCACGACCGGCGGCCTTCTCTCGCGTTACCGGCCAAATATCGAGTTCGGTTTCGGAGTGGACTCGATGGGCATATTCTGCCGCGAATGCGAATACACGATAACCGCGGAAGTTACGCTGGCCGATTTCCTGCCGATAACATACTCGTTTATCGAGGAGGATACCGAGGGCGAAACACTCTCCACGGCGATAAATATCCGGGCGAGATTGGACACGCCGGTCGGCAAGCTGGGCATTTTCCGAACCGCGAACCGAAGGGATTTCTACGGCGAAGATATTTGGCGGCTATACTATTCTTCGCCGCTTATGTGCGGGGAGATTTTGGGCCTGACTGTCGGCTGGGAATCGGAGTATCTCGGTTTCGGAAGGGTGGATTTGAATTTGAAGCCTGTATTGAACAACGAGCTTTTCGCCTTCCGTTTCGGCGTCCGAATACCGGAGGAGGCCGCGTTCTGGCAATGGGAGGTCGGTCTGGTCTATGAGCGGGTCGATAAGACTCCCCCAAAGCGCGGATATCGTTCCGGCGGCTTCTACCGGGAAAATTGATTATCCTTAGAATGACGGACTAACTTATTAGAAAAGACTAACGCGCCCACGCGGGAGTGTGAGGGTGCGAGAAAGATTTTTTTATCGGAATCAATTTTACTCTTGACTTTCCCAAAATACTAAATTTATTACAAGCATGATACCCGAATTGACATTAGCCCGCACCGAAAGATCTTGCGCCAACGGTTTTTTTTCCCGGCGGGTGAGGCCCAGCGCACGGCGGCTGAAAGACCTAAGCTGCCCCGCGACGACGGACGAGTTAACCGAACCGCC
>DAOWNU010000154.1 GCA_030642425.1 bacterium
ATCTTCTTCGTGGACGAGCAGAACTACAAAATTCTCACAATGGGCAGCGTCCCCGGCGCAACCGATATGTATAACCCCGGCCTTGATCTTCAATCGATCCCGACACCGGCGGGCAAAGTCGATGCCTGGTTCGATCTGGACGATTCGGCCTATCCGATAATCGACAAGCTGACGAGAGATTTCCGCGCCACGATGCCGCTGCCTATCGTGTGGACGGGGCACGCCGAATTGACCACCGAGTCAGTCAGCATCCGCTGGATACCGGGGCATTTCCCCGATGGCAAATTCACACTGAGCTACACCGACGACGGCGTTTTCCACATCTACGACATGCACAACACGGACAACGCCACATTTACCGAAGAGATCGATTTCACGATTACTTACGAGCAGCCGGAAATCGGTATCGCCGAGATGGAAGTGTGCACGGGTTGGAACATAATTTCGTTCCCATTCGTCCCGAACGAGGGCGTGTCGATAATGGACATGGTTTCGACCTCGCTCACCCCCGGCTACTGGTTCGACCCCGCGACCGGCGCATACGACATCGTCGAAACGCCCGAGCCCGGCAAGGGCTACTGGGTCTATTGCTCCGACAACGACACTTTCCGCGTTGCGGGCATGTTGGTCGATGCCACCGAGATGACAATCCTGCGCGGCTGGAACATGTTCGGTATCCCGTGGAAGGCGACCGGCGCGATTCCGATTGCGGCGATGACGCTGACCCCGGACGTTCTTATCGGCGGCAACATTTTCGGTTTCGACGCCTGCAGCCTCGGGACATATTTCAGCGGGATCACGACGCTCGAAGTCGGTCAGGGATACTGGCTGCTTGCCGATGGCACCGCGAACCTCACTATCGAGGGGGACAGCACGGCCTCCAAGGTCATGCCGACATTCGAACCGGAGTTCGCGTTCGCGATGAGCCTTTCCGGCCAGCCCTGCATTATCGGGCTCGATCCTTCGGCCTCCGACGGCATCGACGAATTCGATCTGGCTATCCCGCCGATCAATCCGGACGGTGGAGAGGTCTTTGGGGCGATGGCGGAGGGTCGATATTTATATAGAGATATCAAGCCCGGCGAAAGAGCCGAATTTATCCTTTCTGCGGAAAGCAAACGGCTTTCGTGGGACAGGGATGCGATCCCCGACAATATCGAACTGACTATCGTTGTCGGCACGCGGGTTATGTCGATGAAAGAGGTCGATCATGCGCTCATCGACGGCTTCGCGAAAATAATCGCCGAACGGGTATTGCCGGAGCGGGTTACGCTTTACGGCGCGGCGCCGAATCCGTTCAACCCTGTAACGGAAATCAAATTCGCTTTGCCGGAAGATGGCGAGATCGATCTTACGATTTACGACGTTCTTGGCCGCAGGATACGCGACCTTGCCGATGGCGGTTTCCCCGCCGGGATAAATCGCGTTCTCTGGCGCGGCAAAGACAATGAAGGGCGCGAGATGCCGTCCGGCGTGTATTTCTACCGTCTCGTTGTCCGCGATACCGGCGAGAGCCTGACCCGAAGCATGGTTCTGCTTCGGTAGGAACTCGAACGACATCAAATCTTAAAAAGGCGGCTCTAACGGGCCGTCTTTTTTCTTATAGATTCAATTTAAAATAGCAATGTGTCTTCATAACACGGCGGGACGCCGCGTCTATTATGTTGGGATTTCCCATCCCCCCTAAAAGGTCGAGCGTCTCGCTCGACACGCGGCGGGACGCCGCGTCTATAATTAAAGATTCAATACAAAATGATCAATTAGCAATTAGCAATGCAAAATTCCTCCGCCCTTCCCCGGCAGTGCGGCAACATCTATCATAGTGCAACAATTGCCATGCTTAACCGCTGGCACGCCTCCCGCTACGTGCGATTTGGAATTACCCTACACGATTTCGCACGCAAGAGCCGCGCCAGCGGGGATTAACAGGTCGCCCATTCTTCACCGCCATCTGGCACCCTCCGTGCATATCCTTGATAAGGAAATTTAACAGGGGAATACCGATGAAATTCAAGAAAACAAACCACAACGCTATAAAGCCGTTATTTTGCCTTATCCTTATAATATTGTTCTGCACCAATTCCGCCCTCGCCTGGGATGGCCACCGTAAGGGATTTATATTGGGCGTGGGAATCGGTCCGACACATACTTCGCAAGAAATGAAAACCGAAACAACGGACCTTTCTTCCGAGGTTACGTCCTATGAATACGATGAAAGCGGGGTCGGCCTCCAATACAGCCTGAAGATCGGGTATGCGCCGACTGAGCAAATACAAATTTATGCCCTTGGCAAAGATATCATGTTCGACAAGGCCTACTATACACAAATTTACGGACTGACCGGCCTGGGATTCAGTTATTATTTCAATAAACTCCCGCCGTCCATTTATCTCACTGCGGACGTGGCTTTCCCGATATGGAACTCATCCTGGTTTCCTCCGGATTTTTCGGATGAAGAGACTAAATCGAGGATCGCTTTAAACGGGGGAATTGGCAACGAATTCGCGCGGCACTGGAGCGTCGAATTCAATCTAACATGGGCGAATCTGGCGAGGGAATACTACCCCGATATGGAACATGAAGCCCAAAGCGATATAGATTACTTTTCTTTCGGCCTAACGATCAACGCCCTCGGTTATTGAGATATTCCCGAACCCGTAGGGGAGCACCTGCGTGTGCTCCCGCTCGCCTCTATCCTCAACCTGTCATTCCGGCCCCCGAGCCGGAATCTATTCCGCCGCAAAGAGTGGATTCCGGGTCAAGCCCGGAATGACAGATAGTTGTAGGCGCGGCGTCTCGCCGTGCATTTCCCCATTGCACTCTCGACTTATTACTTCCGCCTTTTCGACCTCTATTTTTTCGCAAAAAGTTAGATCACAAGCTATTTCTCGTATGAAATGAAGTATATCACTCGTTACATAAAGCATTTCTTTGGATGTAGAAGGCATTTCTCGTGTTACATAAGGCACTTCACTCGTTGCAGAAGGTATTTCACATATTATGTAAGGCTTTTCATACGTTACATAAAGAACTTCACAAGTGTGCAATAATTCATGTAATCAATGGAACATCTCATGTAACACATGAAACGACTTATGTAATCAGAGAAACATCTTTTATAATAAAAGAAAAAACTCATATATCCAAAAAAACAGCTCATTCGTATCGAGAAATATCTCATCCCTTCTATGCTATACCTTCGTTTCTAACTTTTTTTGAAAAAGTGCAAGTCAAACTGGACTTTTATCGAGGCAATCTATATGATATAGACAACAAAGGGGAAAAATATGAACAATAAACGATGGACGGATTTGCGCTGGGTCGATTTTCGGACCCGATTCTCGACTTTGATTCACGTTATTGAAGATAATCACGGCAAGCCATACAATCCGGACGATATGTTAGTCGAGGGCAAGGAGTTGCTGGCCCTATTGAGTAGCACCCAGCGTGAGGCCGACGGTTTCGACATTTACGATGCGACGCGCCTCGACAACGAGGAAGACCGGGCATTCGAGGCGCTTGCTAAAGCCCTCCGCAATGAAAAAAAATGGGTTTCGATGTGGGCGGGCGATGACTGGTTCCCGAAACTCGATATCCCGGCGAAAATGCCGCGTTCGCGCGATAAGGTGCGCGAGGCCGCGCGGGCGGCGCTCTCGGCGTGGGACAGAAACTCCGCCAATCCGGAGCTTGTGCAGGTTATCCCCGCGATGGACGGGCTTCGCACAGCGTTCGACTGTTTCCTTGTGGCGTGGGATGCCCAGCAGGATGCGAACCTTATAAAAAAGGAAAAATACCGCGCCGCGCAGGATGCTCGCGCGAACTGCGAAAAATTTGTAAGCCGCGTGAGGAAATATTTGTCGCTCTATCTCGACCCCTACGATCACCGCTGCGGCGTCTACGGTTTCGACCCGCGGGTGAAGAAGGGGAAATGAGGGGGAAGTGGTCAATTCAAAATGATTTATCTCGCGCTCCGCGTCGATTCTTTTCACATCGTCTTCAATACAATCCAATTCCGTATCGCGCAAGCGAAATTTTGCGCTTCTCATCGCTCTTGTGGGCAATTACGATTAGTCTGAATCGGTATCGCGCCTTCCGCCCCTGCGGCGGCCGTGGCGTCCACGGCGTTCAGTTTCTTCGATTATATCGGGACGTTCATTTTCGGTCGCAACGTTCTCCACGCACTCGATTCGGATGGCCATTCCCCCGACAAGCGCGCTTGTAATCTTGCTCTGCGCGCGCGATAGAATTCTTCCGAGTGTCTGGCGTGAAATCCCCATCGATTCGGCGGCATTCTCCTGATATAATCCCTCCATATGGACGAGGCGCATCGCCTCCAGTTCGTCGGCGGTGAGGCAAATCTCGGAGAGCGTCCGCACGGGAACGCCGGCGGGCTTGAAATATTTAATATCGGGCGAGCAGCGTATATGCCTTCTTTTTTTCGGTCTCGTCATCTCGAACCGCCGATAAGAGCCGTGATTTTACCCCAGGCCTTTCGCATCTCGATAGAAAAAGCGCAATCGGGAGAATATTCGACGAGGGTCTTCATCGCGGACTGGGCCTCGTTGGCTTTGCTCTCGTATGGGAGAGCGCCCAACAGTGCGATTTCATTGTCGAACGCGAATTGCTTCAGTTCGGTTTCATTTTTGGCCGATATATCGGATTTGTTTATTATCAGCCCGACGCGCGTTTTCAGCGTGGATGTCAACTCGACAATGCGCTTGACATCGTGGACCCCCGATATTGTCGGCTCCGCGACAGCCACCGCGAGGTCCGCGCCGGTTATCGACGCGATCACCGGACATCCGATCCCCGGAGGGCCGTCGATGATAATGCCGTCGGCGTTTTCCGCGCGCGCGCGTTCTTTCGCTTTTTCCCGAAGGAGCGCCACGAGTTTGCCGGAATTTTCCGCTCCCGGCTGAAGGTAGGCATCCAGAAATGGGCCGAACCGGCTGTCGCCAATTTTCCAGTGGCCGATGTCGGTTTTCCCCTCGCTAATCGCCTTTTCGGGACAGATGACCTTGCAAAAACCGCACGATTCGCACAAAAGCTGGTCGATTACGAAATCTTCGCTTATGGCGTCGAAAGCGCATTTCTCGATACACAAACCGCAGCGGCTGCATTTGTCGGGGTCTATCTCGAACTGATTTGCGGTGAATGCCGTGCGCTCGGAAATTATCGGCTGCGCGAGAATTCCGAGGTTCGGCGAGTCCACGTCGCAATCGACAGTAACCCAGCCATCCGCGAGAAACGCCAGCGACGCCGCGACCGTCGTTTTGCCGCATCCGCCCTTGCCGCCTGTTACAACTATTTCTTTCATTTCGCCACTCTCGCTTCGATTTTATCGAATAAATCGAGAAATACCGGTCGATATTCCGGCATGTGTTCGGAAAACAATTTGCCGTCGGCACACAATTCCGCAATCTTGCGGTCGAGCGGGATTTTCACCATTGGCGCAATCCCTTTCGTTTGGAGATAGGATTCGATCAGGCCGTCCTCACGCGGAGTGGAGCGGTTGATAACCACCCCGAATGGCGTGCCGATATTTTCCACCAATTCGACTATCGATTTCAG
>DAOWNU010000352.1 GCA_030642425.1 bacterium
GCGGACTGTTTTATTCATCGGCTATCACCTCCAGCGGGGGAGTAGTTTCTTCGCCTTCCGAAACCTTGATCGGCGCCGGAGTTTCGCTCAGGGAATCGGGTTTGCAATTTGGATCGTCGGGCTTATTCGGGTCGCATTTTGGGCCGCCGGGGAACATCTGACCGGCCGGAGCGCCTATCGCATCCTCGAGTTTTTTGACGGCCTTCGACACGGAATTTGCGATAGCGCGGCTGGTGATTGTCGCGCCGGTGAGCGAAACTATCGGGCCGCCGTCCTTATCGACCTTGATCTTGTTCGGGTCCTTGTCGTCGAACTGGACCTCGAAAGGCGGTTCGACGCCCTTTTCCGGGGATTTGACCGCATTGTCGCCAAGCCCCGGTGTCTCGGCTTGAAATACGATTTCAATCGCCGAGATAGTAAAATCCGGCTCTAAACCGACGACGGTGCGAATTGTGGACGAAAAGCCGCTGCCGTAAGCGGTTATAACATATCCCGCAAGCTGGGTTTGCTCTTTATCGACATAACCGGTGATATACTCGATCTCTCCGGCGGTATCCGGATCGAAAACCGTGGCCTCCGGCAGAACCTCCGTGATAGCCATTAGACGCGCCGCCTCTTCCTGCGCCGCGATTTTTGGCGCGGAAACTTTATTGACATATCCCAGCGCGAAACCGGCTATCAGCCCATAGGCCATGAGAATAAGTCCGGGACGAATTATGCTCTTCATTCCGATTCACCCCCTTTCTTGCCGCGTTGTGTGCCGAAAACACGTGGCCGCGTGTGCCTGTCGATTATCGGGGTGAAAATGTTCATAAGCAGGATCGAATAGCTCACGCCTTCGGGATAGCCGCCCCATCGCCGGATAAAGACGGTAAGAACCGCGCATCCGATACCGAATATCCATCGCCCCTTTTTGGTGATAGGCGTTGTAACCATATCGGTCGCCATGAAAAACGCGCCGAGGAAAAGCCCGCCGGAGAAAATCTGGAACAACACGTGTCCGGTCGCAATTCCTCCTATGCCGCCGAAAAGCCAGCCCAGAAGCGCGACGCCGCCGATATAGGAGATCGGCGTCCGCCAATCGGAAAAGCCCCTTATTATAAGGTAAAGGCCGCCTATCAGGATAGCTATCGCGGAGATTTCGCCGATACATCCGCCGACCTTGCCCAGCATTATATTCGGCCAGGCGTTATAGACGAGATCGACAGCCTTTTGCGCTTCGGCGATCATCCGCTCGGTGGAATCCGGATCGAGGAATTTGTCGCGGGAGAGCTTTAATACTGTGAGGGGAGTCGCGCCGGTAACAGCGTCCAGACCGAACGCCCCGGAAAGACTTCCGCCCTTCGGCGCGATCCAATCGGTGGTCATCGACACCGGCCAGCTCGCCATAACGAAGGCCCTCCCGACCAGCGCGGGGTTCAACGGGTTGTTTCCAAGCCCGCCAAAGACCTGTTTTCCGATACCGATTGCTATCACGCTGCCCACCACGACTATCCACCAGGGGACGCCCGGCGGGACATTGAAAGCCAGTAACATGCCCGTGATCACAGCGGAGCCGTCGCCGACAGTTATCGGGACCTTGCGTATCGCCTGAATTGCCGCTTCTGTGGCAACCGCCGCTATAATTGCAATAATTGTCAGCCACAGCGCCCTCGGACCGAAATAGACGATCCCGAAAATCCACGCGGGCAGCAGCGCCAGGACAACGTTCCACATTATTTTCGACGTCGTATCCACGGCCTTCAGGTGTGGTGAAGACGAGACTATATATTTATTCTCGGCCAAGTCTCCTCCGTTCGTAGTTTTTATTTGATAAGTTTTTCATTCGATTTTTGTTGTTAAAAAATAATTTTTATGAACCTCAAATTTTGTCGTTTGTCATTGATTGCGTTTTAAAATCTATATTTTCAATTCTATAAAACTTAGTCTAAGCCCTTTTCAGAATTACCGTTAAAAGGTGGAGCGTCTCGCTCGACAATAACTTTCGCGTATCGAGACGCCACGCTATTAAGGATTTTCATCTCACTCCCACGGCCTCGTCATCTCGCTCCCACGGCCTCCGTGGGAGTAAAACAGGCGACGCTCCGCGTCGATGGGAAGGATCGACGCAAAATACATTTTACTCCTCCCTTTCTATCATTACAATGGTTTTTCAAAGACCTCCTAAAACGCCCTGTATTCCAATCTCGCGCCTAACGTAACCAATCCAAAATCCTCCGGATATATATAGAACCAGGGGTTGACAACCCACCATTGGACGCACGCGCCGATAGTTACGGACCCTATCGGAACCCCGATCCCAAGCTCCCACGTATTGGTCAGTCGGCTGCGTTCGTAGCGGGTTGTGTCTTCGGTCTGCGGGGAAATCTCCCGGCGCCTGCACACGATATTCGCATATCCCAATGTCGCGCGGGGCGTTATCGTGAGATACCTCAAATCGAAACTGTATTCGCCGTAGGCCGAGGGTCGGTAGAAACTCCCATGCTCGGTAAGCTCCGTGTTTCCGGGGCTTGTATAGCTTTCGCGGCAACCCGTGAAATCGCGCGTGTAATCGGCATAAGCGACCTCTAATCCAAAGCCGAGCCGGCCATAAGTCGCGCCGGTTGAAAAGGCTCCCCACGTGCCCTCTGGAAGCAGCATTATGCCCCCATCGAGGGCGATTTTTAGGCCCCATTCTTTCGACTTTCTGCGCCGTGGCCTGTCCACCACGGGACGTTTTTCCCTTTGCGGCTCGCGTATCGGTTCGCCGGGCCTCGGCGGCCGCTCGATAGGCTGCGCGAAAAGGCCCGCAGCAAATATCGCCAGTATTATCAGCCCGCGAAATCTCATCGGTAGATCATCCCGCCGTCGAAAACCAGACCGAAGCAGCCGTGGACCGAATTATACGCCTTCGCGTTCACCTCGAACCCCTCGAAAGCCGCCATGTATCCGCCGCCGAAATTAAGTGCAAAACTCCCGCCGACCGGCACGCGCAAATCGAGGCCGAGTCCCAGGATAGGCAGTTTCGAGCGGCTCCAATCGCGCCGGATATGGTTATATTCGTGGAACC
>DAOWNU010000118.1 GCA_030642425.1 bacterium
GGGAGCGAATCCGCCGCAGGCGGTTGAGCATAATCGGCTGTCGGCCCGTGCCGACCCGCAGTCGAGAGATTTTCTCCCGTTGCGTAGCACCGGTTGCTCATCGGTGTTGTCGGCTCAGCCACCATTCCGGTCGTTGAGTAGGGCTTTAGCCCGTATCGAAACGCCCTTCGACAAGCTCAGGGAACGGCCTTCGACAAGCTCAGAGAGCGAACAAACGCCGCCGGCATTGCCGACCGCATTTCCGAAGTTAAATACCTTGCATTGCCTCGACTTTTTAGCTAAATTCAAAACGAAATGAAATACTTCGCCCCGATAATACCCGTTTTCCTCTTGTTCATGGCCTGCGCCGGAAGCCTGGAGTTGCCCGCGAAAGTTAGTTCGGATACGGAAATAGCGCCGTGGGGAAACCCGCGCGGAGACTGCGGCAACTGGGCCTTTGCGGACGGCAAATCCGGCGCGCCGGTCGAAATGTGGCGGGCCAAATTAAAGGTTCCGATACTCGCCACGCCTGTCGCCGGAGACGGTGCGATATTTGTCGGAACCCCGATTAAGCGTGTGTTCGCGTTCGATGCGATTTCCGGAAAAAAGCTCGGAAAAATGTGGGTCGATATCCCTATCGAGGACGGATTATCCTACAGTTCCGGGCTTCTGGTGATGGCCGGGCGAAGCATATACAACCGGCTTCGCGCTTACGATCTGAATTCGGGAAATTACCGATGGGAGAAAAAAAGCGACCGCGCGGCGGCCTCGCCGATAATCTGCGGAAACAGAATTTTTTACTCCACCGCGAAAGGCGCTTTTTTCGCTATCGATCTCGAAACGGGCGAGAAAATCTGGCGAAGGGGATTCGAAGAAGCGGTGATCGAGCATGAACCGGCGTTCCGCGACAGCCTTGTTTTCCTCGCCGACCTGAACGGCAGGCTTTTTTGCCTGAGCGCAGATTCGGGGAATATCCGCTGGGAAATAACGCTTCCGGGCGCTCCGGTCGGGCCGCCGGTCGTGATCCCCGATCACGTGATAATCCCGACTTCCACCGGGAGAATTCCCGTGATAACGCTCGACGGCGCAATTCGGGTCGAGATCGAGGCCCCCGGCGAGATTTTCACACCGATAGCCTGCACAGGCCCGACAGTCTATGGCGTTACGAGACACGGGATCGCATTCGCGGGCGATCTCGGGGAGGGCGGAATTCTCTGGCAGGTCTCCCTCGGAGAACCGGTGATTGTCCCGCCCGTCGTTTGGGGACGGGATTTAGCCGTGATAACCGCGAGCGGAAAACTAAAGCTGTTTCATTTTGGCGACGGCTCGAACAGAGGCGAACTCGATCTGAAATCGCACGTTAGCGCCGCGCCGATAATTTACAATTCAATCCTTTATATTGCGACCGAGGAGGGCGAACTGATCGCTGTCGGACGGTCGGAGAGCGCGTTGGAAAGGGAAAAATGAGCGAAAATATTTTTGAGGATATCGACCCGGCGGATCATCGCGCGATTCGTATCGCGAAGCTGGAGAAACTCCGAGCGGAGGGAATCGACCCATATCCCGCGAGAATCGGCGGGAGCAGGATCGAAATTGCCGATATCAGGCGCGATTGGGAAGATATCAAACAGCTTGCGGACGAAGGTGGCAATGTTACCCGTCCGGGGAAAACCGTTCGGTTCGCCGGAAGAATCACTTCTCTTCGTTTGCACGGCAAGTCGATGTTTATCGGTATCGCCGACGGCACGGGCGCTTTCCAGATATACATTAGGAAGAATGTTGTCGAGGAGAAGATGTCCGACGCCGGGGCCTATTCGCGCGCGAAAGAACTGGATATCGGGGATTTTATCACGGCGGAGGGAACGCTTTTCACCACGCGCACCGGCGAGCCGACACTGCTGGCCCAATCTTGGGCGCTTATTTGCAAATCCCTTTTGCCTTTGCCGGAGAAATTCCACGGCCTCACCGACCCCGATCTTCGCCTGCGCCAGCGCTATCTGGACCTGCTGGTCAATCCCGAGGTTAAGCGCAATTTCCAGATTCGCGCGCTCGTTATTAAAACGATACGCAAATTCCTCGAAAACGGGCACGGCTATATCGAGCTTGAAACGCCCGTGCTGACTTCTCTTTACGGCGGCGCGGCGGCCAGCCCGTTCTCGACACACCACAACGCGCTCGATATCGATCTTTATTTGCGGATCGCCACGGAGCTTTACCTGAAACGCCTGATAATCGGCGGGTTCGAGCGCATTTATGAGATGGGCAAGGTTTTTCGCAACGAGGGCGTAGATCGCGACCACAACCCGGAGTTCACGCTGCTGGAACTCTACGAGGCCTATTCCGATTACGGGTGCATGATGGAGCTTGCGGAGGGCATGGTGATAGAGAGCGCGCGCGCGGTGGCGGGGTTTTTCGAAAAAGAGGAAAAAGAAGAATCGCTTGTCCCGGCAATTCAAATCGATGAAAACGGCGTCTTAATCCTACGTGCTGAAAGAATCGTTCCAACCGATAATCCAAGTGTCATGCATGGAGAACCCCGTGATATCGAAATTAAGCCACACTTCCCACGCCTGTCCTTCGTCGAAACTATCCGCAAAGCCACGAATATCGACATCATGACCGCAGATAAGGCCGAACTCGTCGCCTATTTCAAAAAAAACGAGATCGACCACAACCCGACGTTGCCATATTGGCCGCTGGTCGATAAACTTTTCTCCGAAACGGTCGAGCCGACGCTTATCGAGCCGACATTCGTCGTCGATTATCCGGTCGGCCTGTCCCCGCTGGCCAAGCGCGTGGCCGGAAATCCCGAACTGACGGAGCGGTTCGAGCTGTTCATCCTCGGAGTGGAGATAGCAAACGCATTCTCCGAGCTGAACGACCCGCTCGATCAGCGCGCGCGGATGAATGCGCAGGTCGAGATGCGTCTTGCGGGCGACGAGGAATCGCCGCACACTATCGACGAGGATTTCCTGACCGCGCTCGAACACGGTATGCCCCCGACTGGCGGGATGGGAGTGGGCATCGGCCGCCTTGTGACAATTCTCGCGGGCGCCCACGCGTTGAAAGAGGTAATCCCATTCCCGCTGTTGAAGCCGAAGTGAGGGGTAAGTCCGCGACAAACTCTTATCGGAAGTTGTAATTGATATAAGTAAAACATGACTCAAACCAATTTGAATCAATAATGGAAGGATTAAGAACAAAACACAAGATAATAGTGGGCGATTCACGCGATATGTCCGAAGTATCGAACGAATCGGTTCAACTAATCATAACATCTCCTCCCTATTGGCAATTGAAGGATTATGGCGGCGAGAACCAAATCGGTTTCGACGATAGCTATGAGGATTATATCAATAACCTGAATCTAGTTTGGAAAGAGAGCCATCGCGTTTTAGAAAAAGGGTGCAGGTTATGTGTGAATATAGGCGACCAATTCGCCCGGTCGGTTTATTACGGCAGATACAAAGTTATTCCAATAAGAACCGAGATAATCAGATTTTGCGAAACGATCGGTTTCGACTATATGGGTGCGATAATCTGGCAGAAGGTAACGACCTGCAATACAACTGGCGGCGCCACGATAATGGGATCGTTCCCTTATCCGAGAAATGGAATTTTAAAAATCGATTACGAATTCATATTAATATTCAAGAAGCATGGTAAATCTAACGGGGTATCGAAAGAGATAAAAGAGAAATCGAAAATGACGAAGGAGGAATGGAACGAATTCTTCACGGGTCATTGGAATTTCAGCGGGGAGAAACAAGATAGACATATTGCGATGTTTCCAATAGAGTTACCTCGAAGACTGATAAAGATGTTCTCATTCGTCGAAGATACCGTTCTCGACCCTTTTCTCGGAAGCGGAACTACTATACTCGCAGCAAAACGGCTCGGAAGAAATTCTATTGGTTATGAAATAAATGGGGATTATCTTCCGGTAATCAATGAGAAAATCGGTTTTGCAGAAAATCGTCTCTTCGATAAAACAGAATATGAGGTAATACAGAATAACCGTCGGGATAATATCGAGCAGAAACAAGATGAATTGCCCTATCTGTTTAAGGACCCGTTGAAGTTTCAAAAAAAGGTCGATATACGAAAATTGAATTTCGGTTCTGTTATAGATGCAAATAGTAGCGGCAATAACAACGGTTTACGAAAAGTAAAGGACATCCTTTCGCCTGAAGTTATAAAATTAGATAATGGACTTATTATTAAGCTATTGGGCGTTAACTCGATACCAGAGCTAAAGGATAAGGCTATTCGATTTCTTAGGGAGAAGACCTTAGGACAATGTATATACATGAAATTCGATAAAGCCAAGTATGACGACAACGATATGCTATTATGTTACCTGTATTTGAAAAATCGGACTTTTATAAACGCACACATTATAAAGAGTGGATTTGCTAAACCGGATATCGAACGTGAATACAAATACCGGGATAAATTTATCGAATATTGGAGGGCTATCAATGGCTAAAGAGTGGATATTAAATAGCGCAATGAACCGATTCCAGTTAAATTTCAAACGAAATGTCGGAGCCGTTTCCGAAGCAATACGGCTTTGTTCGCCCAAAACGGCCGATGAATGGGAAGAGTATTATTTTGACAAGGTTCGTTCGAGAGACCACATAGAAGAACTGGGCAAAAAACTTTACGTTAAAATCACCGAAGTTATTTCAGCTGAAGTCGAACAGATTACTGAAGAGGATTGCATTAACTATATGCTAAATATGGTTATCGACCGAACCTTCGACGGTTATATGACCGAGATAAAAACAATATATGGACAATTAGAGAAAATTCTCGATACTAAAATCGAGCCGGCACCCGACAAATGGGACAGGCTTTTTAACGTCGATTTTTTCATCGAAATTAAAGGAAAATTCATTGGTATTCAGATAAAGCCAGCCAGCGGCGTGTCGCATATCTCGCAAATATTCAAAGAACGGGCGCAACAAGAAAAAACCCATAAAGCTTTTAAAAAGAAATACGGTGGGAAAGTCTTCTATATCTTTTCGGTTAAGGAGGGCGGAAAAAAGGTAATACAGAATACTGAGGTCATCGATAAGATAAAGGAAGAAATCGACAGATTGGAAAAAGAATAACGGTTTTAAAGGGAAGACCGGCGTTTAAGCTCTAACATGAAAATCGAACCATACATAGCGCTGCGTTTCCTGCGGGCGAGACAGAAAAATAAGTTCGTCTCGCTCGTCGCGGTTTTCGCTGTCGGCGGGATTATGATCGGAGTCGCGGCGCTTATTGTGAGCCTGTCGGTCATGAACGGTTTCGAGACCGAAGTCCGAAGCCGGATAATCGGCACGACCAGCCATATCAACGTCCACTCCCTCCGCGCGGACTATATTCAAGATTGGGAGTCGCTTGTCGAACGCCTGAGAAAACGAAGCGACGTGGTCGCGGCGGCGCCATTCGTATATACGAAAACGCCCATAGGCCACAAAAACCAATTCGACGGCATGGTGCTGCGCGGAATTTTGCCCGCAGTGAACAGGGAAATGGGCAATATCGAAAGCACCCTCGTCGAAGGTTCATGGCTCCCCGACGAACCCGACACATCCGGCCTGCCGAAAATCGTTCTCGGCCTGTATATCGCCGACGGTCTCGGCGCGACGCCCGGAGATACAGTCCTCATCTACGGCCTCAACAACAAGCCCGGCGCGCGAATGACCCCGAAAATATTCCTCTTCGAGGTCGAGGGCATTTTCGAGTCCGGGATGTTCGATTTCGACGCCACACTCGCCTACACAAACATGCAATCCGCGCAAAGAATTCTCGGGATCGGCGACGGCGTTACCGGAATCGAGCTTAAAATAAAGAATTTCTACGAGGCCGACCGGATAGCCGACCGGATCGAAAACGACCTCGGCTTCCCCTATTACGCCCTCTCCTGGGTCGAAATGAACAAGAACCTGTTCTCTTGGATGACGCTCGAAAAATGGGGCCTGTTCATTCTTCTCACACTGATAATTGCGGTCGCGGCGTTCAATATCGCGAGCACGCTTATCATGGTGGTAATGGAGAAAACCACGCAGATAGGCATTCTCCGCGCGATGGGCGCCACCGCGAGCAGGATACGCCGGATTTTTTTCCTGCAGGGGCTTACTGTCGGGATAACCGGAACCGCGCTCGGTTTTATTGTGGGATTCGCGCTGGCATTCGTGCAGAACAGATGGCATATCGTCTCGCTTCCCGCCGACGTCTATTCGATATCCGCACTACCGGTCGAGATGCACCTTTTGGATTTTCTCGCTATCGGCGCGATCTCCGTTTTGCTTACGGTTTTGTCGAGCATATATCCCGCATGGCGCGCCTCCCGCGAGGCCCCTATCGATGCCATAAGAAGGTAATAGGTAATAGGTAAAAGGTAAAAGTGCCCCGCCGCACTACCCCTCTGGATTCCGGCTTTCGCCGGAATGA
>DAOWNU010000453.1 GCA_030642425.1 bacterium
ATCCGTCGGCATTGCCGACCTGCGAAGGCTTATGAAAATTTGCCTTAATTCGGATAAATCGTTTGGCCGAAGCCAACCGCTGTCGGCCGGTGCCGACCCCGGCCTCTCCGAAAAATATGGGATAGGCATTAATTTGCCTATCCCATATTTTATTCTACTACCGAAAATCTCGATTCCGGCGTCTATCTCGTTCGGGCGCAGTTCGACCGGCTCACCGACCGGGTTAGTGGTTGCGTTGTAACCAATAATATTATATATTTAAAATAGCTTAAACAATTTTATGGGAGGTTACACGCCCAAATATGTCTCCATCCTGTCGAACGCCGCGTTTATCATATCCTCGGAAACACAGAACGACAGCCGGAGATGGCCCTCGCCGGTCGGCCCGAAAGCGATTCCCGGAGTGGTCGAGACCTTCGCCTCTTTGAGAAGCTTCACGCAGAAACCTGTCGAGTCTTTCTTGCCCTCGCCCGTCAGGATTTTCGGGAACATAAGATACGATCCTTCCGGTTTTTTATAGTCGAACACGCCGCGCAAGCCGTCCAGCCGCTCGCACATGAGGTTTCGCGCATTCAGATAATGCAGACGGAAATCGACCACACAATCCTGAGAACCGCGCAACGCACCGATAGCGGCGTATTGCGAGATTACCGGAGCGCAAATCGTGAGCGGAATGTGCGCCTTTCTTATCTGCGGAATCAGTTCGATGTCGGCGTGGAGATAGCCGATGCGCCACCCGGTCATCGCGTAGGTTTTCGTGAAGGTGAAACAGCTAACGGCGTTTTTTCTCATCTCCGGGATAGAGCCGATGCTGAAATGTCGGTTGTCGTCGTAGACGAAATACTCGTATGCCTCGTCGGTTATCACCATCAGGTTGTTTTCGATGGCGATTTCGGCGAGCGCCCGCAACGATTTTTCGGAATAGACCGCTCCGGTCGGGTTCGACGGCGAGCAATATAGGACAGCCTTCGTTTTCGGCGTAATAGCGGCCTTTATCCCGTCGATATCGAGCGCGAAGCCTTTGTCTTCGGGGCTGGGGACAAAAACCGGTTTTGCCGAGGCGAGGAGAACCTGCCTCGCGTGGGTCGAATAGGACGGCGTCGGAAGAATGACCTCGTCGCCGGGGTCGAGGAGAGCCATACACACCGCCGCGAGACCCTCGATAGCGCCGGTCGTAACGATTATTTCGTCGATTGTCGCCCGGATTCCGTTATCTCTCGATAGTTTCTTCACGATTTCCTCGCGCAGTTCGGGCAGCCCCTGATCGGTCGAATAGCCGCCGACGAGGCCCTTTTCTATCGCGTCGATAGCGGCGCGATTGATGTGTTCGGGCGTTCCCGAAGTCGGTTTTGCCCACGAAAGAAACGCGACGTCGTCGATTTCCTTCGACAATCTGGTCATCTCGTGAATGGCGGATTTTGTCATCTGCGAAACGCGATGCGATATTCTCCAGTCATTTTCCATTGTTTCTCCTTTGGTATTAGATTATGATTATTGGTATCGTTGCGTTAAATGGGTCTATTTGATTATTGATTTAAGATTGCCGCCGATGCCCTCGATGAGCGAATCGAAGGCGTCGATGAATTTCGTCACGCCCTCTTCGAGAAGCTTATCCGTAACCTTTTTCAGGTCGATTCCCGCGTTTTCGAGTTCCGCGAGCCGCTTCATCGCAATTTCGACATCGACATCGACGGTGCGCGCCGCGGTTCCGTGGTCTTCGAATGCCGCCAATGTCGCGGGCGGGATCGTGTTCACCGTGTCCGGGCCGATAAGGCTATCGACATAGAGCGTGTCGGGATAATCGGGGCTTTTCGTGCTCGTGCTCGCCCAGAGAACGCGCTGGACTTTCGCGCCCTTTTTGGCGAGTTCTTCCCAGCGTTTGCCC
>DAOWNU010000407.1 GCA_030642425.1 bacterium
GATAGTCTTTTTCATTTTACCTCCAGTATTTTACAAACGATTAAATTTATTTTCAATTTTAATTTAAAGAAGTCTTTCAAAAGGGTCGAAAAGCTTTTTATGTTCGAGCATCGCATATCGGTCTGTCATTCCTGCAATATAGTCCGCTACAACGATTTGCATAGGTTCACTTTCTAATCTACTTTTGGCGTCGTCTGGAAGCTGCCGCGGGTCGTCCGTGTATGCTTTGAAAAGTGACTCGATAATCATTTTAGCTTTTGTGCTCATTCGCATGACTTTATAATTGCGGTATAATTTCTCGAAAAGATAGTTTTCGAGAAGTTTGTTTTGCCGCCCGACCTCTTCCGAGTACGCCGCGAGTTTAAGTTCGAGGCCGCGCACTTCGTCGGAATTCGAGGGCGAATGCCTCTTTGTTCGGCGATCCGTTTCCCGTATCCCATCCGTAACCTGATAGTCGATCAACCTTCTGATAACCGCCTTTCGGAGAAGCTCTCCCTCGATACCCGGATGGCTTTTGCGTATATTGTCCGTAAGCTCGCGCCAGATTGGCAGCTCGGATTCCATTTCGCGGAAATCGAGAAGGCCGGAATACACGCCGTCGTCGAGATCGTGACACATGAACGCGATTTCGTCCGCGAGGGATACGACCTGAGCCTCCATGCTCGGCCATTTGTCGGGGAATTCCTCGTTCAACGGCGCGGAATCGTAGGGCGTTGTGTGTTTTTGAATTCCCTCTCTCGTTTCGAAAGTCAGGTTCAGACCGTCGAAATCGGGATATCTTATCTCGAGAAAATCGACCACCCGCAGGCTCTGACGATTGTGCTCGAATCCTCCGACGTCCGAGAGCAATTCGTTGAGCACCTCCTCGCCCGTGTGTCCGAATGGTGTATGGCCGAGATCGTGGGCCAGGCTGATCGCCTCGCACAGGTCCGAGTTCACGCCGAGCGCGTGAGCTATCGCCCTGGCGATAGTGGCCGTTTCGAGTGTATGTGTCAGGCGCGTTCTGAAGTGGTCGCCTTCATGGTTGACAAAAACCTGTGTTTTATATGTCAATCTTCTGAAGGAATTCGAGTGGATTATCCTCTCGCGATCCCGCTCGAATGGCTGTCGATACGGGTGAGATTTTTCGGAAAACCTTCTCCCCCTCGACAGTGAGTTTTTCGAGGCATACGGCTTCAGGTATTTGTCCTCGATTCGATTATGTTCGGCTGTTTCTATCAAATTATTTTTCGTATGCTAATGTTAAAATTGTGCTTCCGCCCAATTCGGGGTGCCCGATATACGCCCAACAAAACTCAAAATCGCGCATTTTCGTCCCGAGACCGAAATGATAAGAATTGGGCCTGAAAATGACGCCGCTTCGCAGAAAGACGGTTTTCACAAGTATTATTTCCTGCCCGAAACGCATAGTTGCCGGGTTGTCGTCCTCGAAATAAAGGTCGGCGGAAAGATTTATCCAATCGGTCGGACCGAATTCGAGGCCCGCCGCGCCACGGATCGGCAGATTGTTTCCATCGAGTTTTGAGGCCGTGATATTATCGCACCAAACGCCGAGAGTTACTATCTTTCCCGCCGGATAGGATGCTCCGATCCCGACAATCGGTGCCGAAGCGCTCCAGTCGCTGCTTTTTACCATGCCCATATTTAATCTCGCGGCAAGCCCCAGTTTCCCTATTTTCCTGCCGTAGCAAATCCCGACAGAACTCTCGGTGTAGAATGAAACATCGCCGGTGAAAGAACCACCGATTGCCAGACTTCCCCGATCTTTCGTGAGCACGCCGGAAATCCTTCCGGTCGACAGTTTATCCAATCCCCATTCTCTGTGCAGATCGACGAACACTGAAAGCGCATTAACATCCAATATCCCCGAAGGGTTGCCCCAATATGCCGAGGCTCCGGCCCCGAGAGCGGTGGTCGCTTTCCCCCTGCTCGCGCTCCAATCGGTGGGGCCGTCGAACGCACAGAAAGAGCTTGTGCATAAATGCACACCGATTATTGCAATTGCAAGAGTTTTCCAGACGTGTCCGATATAAGCCTCCGAAAAAAACAGAACACCAAAACAACCTTTAGAAAAAGGCTTTAGAATACAATATAGATTATTTATTGGAATATCCAAGAAAAATTTCCACCGGACAGCGACATATCGAGCATTTCCAATATGAGCTTATTTTCCGCGCGTGTGAGTCTTTTAAAAGGGGTTTGAGAAACTGCATTTCAGGTTATCGAATAAAGAATCATTGGAAAATATCAAATATTAAAAATTAAATATAAAAATTACAAATCAAAAATCAAAATTATTCCTTGCTGCGATGATTAACGTCCTTCCTCCCCCTATCCCATCGACGCGGAGCGTCGCCTAAAACGTTACACCGCAGAGCGGAGTAACGAGAAAACAAGGTTGAGCGTATAAAGAAGAGATAAATATTAAATATCAAAAATTAAATATTAAAATTACAACTCAAAAATCAAAATTATTCCTTGCTACGATGATTAACGTCCTTCCACCCCCAACCTATCGACGCGGAGCGTCGCCTAAAACGTTACACCGCAGAGCGGAGTAACGAGAAAA
>DAOWNU010000058.1 GCA_030642425.1 bacterium
ACGACGGAAACGATATTGTCGGCTCCGGCCGCGGGAACGACAGCGCCGTCGCCGACCCAGCCGGTGCAATACTGCCAATCGCCGTCCTCATAGGTGCTGTCCTCGACACTGCACCAAACGGTTGTGCCGCACGGAACGACCCACATGCCGTCAGGGTGCGGGTGGCCGTAAGGGCTGAAAACCCAAATCGTGCAAAGATCGGCAGAAGCCGGCACCCAATCCCATTCAATTGTCGAGCAATCATAAACCTCGAACCAGAAATCGGTCCCTCCGCCCGAAAGCGCGGAGCCGGTGCCCAGATATCCGGCGAGCATAAAGCCGGCTGCGCCGGTCGTGTCCATAAAGCCGGTGGCCGTATCGCCCTCGATATACCAGTATTGGCCAACTGCGGGGTTCGGCGTGCCGTGACCGTCGGGGTTGGCAATCTCGACCATGAACTCGTGATGGAACACGGCGGTGAATACCGAATCGGATTCAATAGTAACTGTGCGCATCGTATCCGTTATCGCCGGTGCGTCCTCCCAATAGTCGAATACCCATATCTCGCAGAACGAAATGAAGACCGTGTCGCGCACAGCAATATCGTGTGTGGAAAGCTCGAACCAGTTCGTGTTATATGGGCTTTCTTCCCACGCGCCGTCGATGCTCACGGAATCGCCGAAATTGGTTTGAACAGTAATCGAGTTGCCGGCGGCCAGATAATGGATAGTATCGGTGAAGAAAGCGTTGATATCGTGGAATCGGACCGAGTCGGAAGGAAGTGCGCGTCGGATGGGAACGCCCGTCGTCGTGTCGATAAACTCGATGAGCGAGCCGTAATCCGACCAATCGCTCCACATTCCCCAGAGATCCGTCTCGAGAAGCGACGCGCCGAACTGATCGTGATTAAGAGTCGAAACGGTATGGGCGATATCGGTTCCCTCCAGATAAATAACCGGTTGAAGCTGATGCCAATACCAGACATCGTAATCCTCCGCGGAGCCGTCCATAACCCAGAGCGTGTCGTCGGTTGGAGTATTCACAATCCAGCGTTCCTCGGCATCGGAGTCCGAAGATTGTCCCGTTATTTCGGTCTCGGTGTTCGGAACACACCAGACCTGAACGCACGAACCTTCCCACAAATCGACAGTAGTCGGTGTGAGTGGATCGTCCTGATAGAACTGCAACGTCGCGTAGTTTGCGGCGTCGGTGGGAAGACCGGGCGCAATTGTCCACACGCAGAACTCCACGACATAATTGACGATAGTGGAATCTTGATCGATCCAGGGGTCGGCCCAGGGCGGCTGGTTGCGCGCCTTGTCCTGTGCGCGAAGCCTGAAATGATAGAGCTGTCCCGGCTCGACATCGACCGGAGCTTCCGGGCCGAAAGTCGCTATCGTGTCCTCGGTATCGGTCAGCCAATCGGTCCAGGCGCCGGCGCCGATCCTATACTGAACGTCGTAATTCCAGACTCCCCAGCCCACACCGTCCTCGATTGTTGTATCGACAGCGGCCCAGCGAAGAGTGAAGCTCGTGTCCGCGGAGTATTCCACCATAAAGGTGAACCAGCTGTATGGATAGCGCAGATCGAGATCGATCTTTCGGAAGCCGGGATAGAAATCGTATGATGCGCCGGAACTCGGCCCCGCGATCACGGGCGTGGGCTGTCCGATACAGGAAGAAAGGCGGTAGCTTGCCGACATAACATCGTCGCCCTCGTTGCCGCCGGATTCGATCACCTTCCATTGAAGATTGTAGTGATCGGAGGAGCCGTATTGCGCGACCCCCGTTCCGACCAGCATCGCGAGCATAATCAAGCTCAACAAGAGAACTCGCACCGAATAATTCATGGCGGTGCTCCTTTCGCTTATTTTTATTTTCATAATATACTCCTTTAACATTACTCCGTTAAATACATTCAAAATCGGGGCCGGGGTCTCCGACCTTCTGTGTCCCAATTCCGTTCCCACGCGGAGAGTAGGAACGATAGGAAAAATTGTTTATTCTATGTTTATCATTTATCATTCTACAATTTCCGGTTCGGGTTGACCCGGCGTCCAAACCTCGCTGGATGGCAAGAATCCGAGAAGAGTGAGCCTCGAATCGTCGTCGCCCCAGGCCAAAACAGCGCCGGTATAAATGAAATCCATCAGCTTCGTATGCGAATCGAAAAGCTCGTGCAACGCGTCGTAAGCCTCGTTCGACTCGCGTTTCTCGGTATAAGCCGCCGTCCGGCACGCAACCATCTCGTCGTATTTCGCGAGCAAATTCGTCATCGCGGCGTCGGTAAGAACTCGCTCATCGCCCGCGGCCACGAGAGTATCATGGTTATCTTTCCACAACTTCATCTTGGCCAATAGCCCCAAATACCGATACGGCGACCGCCCGCGGAAACCGTAAGCCTCGATAAAATCGTCCGGTTTATCGAGTTCCAAAATAATCGCCTTCAGATGCTCTTTCGCCTTCACGTAATGCTTCGTGAGTGCGCCGACAGCCTTGTGGAATTGCTCGAACGCCACGTCCATTTGACCGTCCTCGACACCCGCATTGGCGATAGCATCGAGGTAGTCGGCCCCGGCGGTTTGCGCGGCGGCAAGTCTCGCGCCCGTGATTCCGATTTCGACCGAATAAGTAACGATATTGACAGAGAGCAACGTCAACCTCTCTATCCGCTCGCCCTGCGTGTCGCGCGAGTTGTTGTTATTCTTGATCATTTACGGTCCCGCCATTAGAGATTTCGGAACGTCGTCCGAAGATTAAATCGGAGCACGTTGCGCTCGAATCGGAGCACGTTGTGCACGAATCGGACGTCGTTGTGCACCCGTCGAAGCCCGTCGTGCGTGAATCGGATGCCGTTGCGCTCCAGTCGAGGCACGTTGTGCGCGAATCGGATGCCGTTGCGCTCCAGTCGAGGCTCGCTGTGCGTGAATCGGATGCCGTTGCGCTCCAGTCGAGGCTCACTGTGCGTGAATCGGACGTCTTTGCGCTCCAGTCGAGGCTCGCTGTGCAGAGTTCGACAGCCGCCGTAGCCCTGTGTTTCTCGATATTTGCCGCAATTTCGTTCATATTTGCTCCGTTGCGGGGATTAATCGCCCTTTCTATTTTCATTATCAATCTCGTCGAGCATCCTCGCTATTTCCGGTTCGAGCGCCGGAAGTTGTTTCTTTATGACATTCCAGACAATTTCATAATTAATACTAAAATATCCGTGGCTAATTTTATCGCGCATTTTCGCCATATCGCTCCACGGCAAATCAGAATACCTTTCCCTCAAATCCGCCGGTATATTCTTTGTCGCTTCGCCGATGATTTCGAGTTTTAACATAACGGCGCTCGAAGTCTTCTCGTCCCGTGTGAACTCGTCGAAATCCATATCCCCGATGAACTCAGCGATTTTCCGAATCGAAACCAAAATATCCTCGACGTATAACCCGTAGTCCCTTTTCATAGGTAAATCGCCTCGTTCAGAATCCTTTCTTTAATTCGTGGTTTTATCGACTTCTTCTCGATGAGATCGACCTCGACGCCGAGGATTTCCTCGAGCACCCGTTCGATTTCGATAAATTTGAACAGGTCGGGGAGTTCGTAGAAATCGACGAGGATATCGACGTCGCTTTTTTCTTCCTGATCTCCTCTCGCGTAAGAGCCGAATATGCCGATCTCCTCGATCGAGTATTTTCGGCAAAGCTCTTCTTTATGGCCCGCCAGTATTTTTTCTATTTCTTCGAGCGTTTTCATCGTTCTTTCATCCCGCGGGCGACCCACCGGGTCGCCCCTACGGAGTCTCCGGTAGGACGGACATTCTTGTCTGTCCACCACGAACAGGCAAGAATGCCTATTCTACCGGTCGAAATATTTGCTGCGTTTTCGTTCATAATATTCGCTATCGTCGTTCGCTATCCATCTCGTCGAGCATCCTCGCTATTTCCGGTTCGAGGGTCGGAAGTTGTTCCTTTATGACTTCCCAGATAATCTCATAGTCTATCCCAAAATAGCCGTGTGCGATCCTATCTCTCAATCCCGTCATACCTTTCCATGGGACGTCGGGATATTTTTCTCTGATTCTATCCGGCACATTTTTTGTCGATTCGCCGATAACTATGAGCTTTAAGACAACCGCGCTCGATGTTTTATTGTCGTCAATAAATTCATCGTAATCGCTTTCGCCGATGAAATCCGAGATATAATGGATGCAATCGAGAATATCGCTAATGTAAATCTTATAATTTCTCATATCGCGATAACCTCGCTGAGAATATTCTCTCTGAGTTCTTTTCTTATAGCGGGTCTGCGCACCAGATCGACTTTGATTCCGATGATTTCTTCGAGCGCGCGCTCGATTTCGATAAATTTGAACAGGTCGGGGAGTTTGTAGAAATCGACGAGTATATCGACGTCGCTTTTTTCTTCCTGATCTCCTCTCGCGTAAGAGCCGAATATGCCGATCTCTTTGATCGAGTATTTCCGGCAAAGCTCTTCTTTATGGCTCGCCAGTATTTTTTCTATTTCTTCGAGCGTTTTCATAGTTTTTTCAGTTTGGACGGGGAATATCCCCAGCCGCTATTCTTCCTTCGCTTGAATTTTTTCTCTTTCTAACCGGCGGTTTTCCTCGTAATCGATCCTCTGCGGTTCGGGATAGATAATGCCTTCGGGCGCGTTCGGCGTCGGCTCTTCGACGATAGCGTGATAACTACCGGCCATGTTGGGTTCTTCGATGTGTGTCAGACGCCTCGTTTCAAATCCACGGCGTTTTGCGACAATTCGGTAATCGAAGGTTGCATAGGAATTACCGTCGTTCTGCTCGATAACCTCGAAACCGGTTTCACCCTTCTTCACGAAAACAATATTAGGGCACTCGTCGGTCATCTGGATGAATACCTTCATCGGGTTATTCCCGTCTATCGTAACGGTCTGGAGGAATATCGGATCGAGTTCGATTTTGCAGCGGCCATCGACAAGCTTCGCGGAGCCGTAATCCGTGAACCATATTTCAGTAGCTTCTTCGCAATACGTTTTCCTATATCCGTATGTTTCGGTGGGCACAACAGCAGCTTTAGCCCCGAAGCAATCGAAGTCGGCATTGGTGCCGAGACCGGAATTACCCGAGCCGCCGTCGTGGTAGAACCATCCGGTATAATAGCCGCTATTTGTGCTCTGAGCGCGCACCGCGCATTTGCTGTAACTGCCGGAAGCGTATGCATCGACAGCGTATCCGGGCCTCGAGCTCGAACTGGAGTTGCACCTGAAATAGCCGCCGTAATATGATTGGGTATCGAATGCGTCCCTGTATCCGAGCATGCCGTAGTAATCTCCCCAGTTGTTTCCGCCGAAAACGCCGCACGAGGAGTCGTAGTCGCAATAATTGAATCCGGCGACGCCCGCGGTGTATTTGTTGCCCCAATAAGAGTAGCCTTTTACTCCACAGTCGATATCGTTTTCCTCCCAAGCCGTGCCGCCGTTCGTTATTCCGGACGTTCCGCTCCGCCGCCCGTATATTGCAGTTTCATCGTCCCCGTGCTCGGTCGATGAGGTATTAACGTATATACCGTCGGTGCCGTCCGTTTTGTAGATGTATATATCATAAGTGCTTCCGTCGTCGTAGATCTTAACATCTGTGTTATTTATTGCTTCGATGTAAGTGCCGCCGTCGTTCCAGAGGGAGGAGCCGCCGCCGGCGTCCTGCCACGAGCACGTTGTTCCGTTGCTTGTAAGCACCTGACTGCTCGATCCGCCGGAGCCTGCTATTTCTATTCTGAGCGAACTGCCGTGGAGAGTGAGGCGATCATCCGTGCCGCCTTCACCGACCCAAACATAGGAACCGTCGCCAAAGTATATTTTTCGGTTCGGGTCCGAGGTGGTCGATTGGAGCCATAGATTATAAGTATCGTTATAAATTCTATTGGGTGAATAGCCAGTATTAAGCGACCAATAGCTGGTTCCGCCACCGCCCAACGCGCCCCAGCTTCCACCATTATTTTTGTATTCCATAGCACCGGAGTTGTCGCGGATACCGTAGCCGGTAGAACCTTTTGTGCCGCTGAAATTGAGGTAATCGATGGCGTATATCATCTGCTCGTCGAGGTCGATATCGCCCCATAGCCGCATGGCGTCGCCGCCCCAGGCGGTCATATCGAGAATCGCCATCGAAGCGCCCCAACTGTCATTGCCAAAGCTAATGCCATTACCCATCCCCCAGTTGGGCGAGATGCGCATTCCCTCGACGGGGAAATCGATATAGCTTACGGCAGTAGAGAAACTCAAGTTATCGCCGATAGTAACGTCGCTGTTGAAATATCCCGTCCCGTTGACATCGAGCTTGTAGGCAGGGCTTGTCGTCCCGATGCCGACATTGCCGTCGCTGCGTATCCTCATCTTCTCCGTCGGGGAACTGCTGGGAATCGCGGTCGAAAAAACCAGATGCGAGTGGCCGTAGCCGTCGCCGGAACCGCCCGTAATCGCGCTTATCGAGGCGGAAGTGCCGCCCAAATGTGGATTGCGATATGTCAGGCGACCGAATTGCGTATCGTAGCTGCCGCTACTGCCAGATATTGTGATAATGCCGGGAACGCTGTAGGCATCTTCGAGCACCTCCAGATTCGATACGGGCGTCGTCGTCCCGATGCCGACATCTTCTGATTGATTGCAGGTAAGAACTTCCGAATTGTCAACGATTATGTGAACCATTCTGTCTCCAGAAGACGGAGTTTCGACTTCTATACCGTCATCCAGTTTAGTTGCAACTTCCCAACTTGTGCTTGCTGCATTAGTTCCGAAATAGATATGATTATTGTTTTTAATAACTCCATCGACTTCGAGCTTATAGCTCGGCGTCGTCGTTCCAATGCCGACATCGCCGGTGTGATATATATCGCCTGTCAGGCCGGCGCCGCTGCTCCATTCCCAGTCGTTATCGCCCTCGGCTGCCGGAAACCATGTAGCCCCGTTCCATTTCAGCACCTGCCCGGACGTAGCGCCCTGCTGGGCTATTCCAAGCGCTGTTTCATCGCCGTTACCCGTCAAAGTCGCATCGCTAACAACATCCTGACTGCCCCAATCATCGCCGCCGGTTCCGGCATCGTCGTTCGCCCATTGAACAGCCCCCGAAACGACCTTGAGAACCTGACCTTCGGAGCCGGAGAACGGATCGAGCTTGTAAAACCTTATCGTTTCATCGGCGATGTGAGAATTTTCGATACCGAGCGCCTTGACCTCGATCTCGCCGGAACCGTTAATCGAGATCGACGAATTATCGACATCGGCTTCCCAACTTCTCTCGACGAAGCCGTTGTAATCCGCCCCGGAAATGCCATCGCCGGCGATATGTCTGTGCGAGACGGAATCCGCGACGTTTACGTGGTCAACATAGCCGATCGAGTCGATGTAAGAAATAGAATCTATGTAAGATATCGAGTCGATATACTGAATGGAATCGATGTAGCTCACGGAGTCGATATATGTGATCACCGCGATGCCCAGCACGCTGTCCGCGATTGCCGCGCGAAAGCTATACGGCACAGTCGTAAGCGGCTGCCGGGGAACGAGGGTTTCCGCCCCGACAGTTATCTCTATCCAATACGGAACACTAAACCGGACGGTATCGGGGAACGGCGTTTCACTTCCGAGGATAACGTCGAAAAGCCCGTGGTTAACCGATTCGGATAAATGCGTCTCGGACCAGAGAGCATCTCCACCAGCGTCGATATCGAATAATGTGAATGTCAAATCGACTGTTCCGTGAATCGCGATTCCGTCCGGGTCGGTCAGCTTGCCCTGATAATTCATCGCGCGCGGAACGTCGGCGAAAACAGCCATAACAGCGAACAATAACAAACATACAAATCCTTTATTAACTGTCATTTCCCACCTATTTGTTAATGTTTTTTCGATATGTAGCATTACCAATCGCTTAATTTTGCTCTTCTCCATTTACTTTTTTCTATACATATGTATATATACTCTTTCCCAATATAGATATCGCCCGGGTCTCCGGTAGAAAACATCGTTCCCGGAGCCTCATCGCGAAGATTCAATCCGGAATCCGAATCGGGAGCCGGCCTTCTGCTGCCACTGGGATAACTTCCATCGACCGTAAGATTGCCGGTGATATGAACGTCGCCGTAAAAATAGCCGGCCCAGTCCCCGTTCAACTGGGTTTCATCGAAATCGCCGACTTCCCCTAATATAGCAGCGTTGTCACTACCGGTTGTAGTAACACGTCCCGACACACCAATATTGGTTCCACCGTTGTAAGCATATCCCATGACGCCCCAATTTCTGCCGCTACTAGCAGTTTCTGTATAAGCTACGCCATAAACCCCTGCCGATCGGCTGCCGTTCCCATTTGTTACACACCCATAAACAGCTTGATCCCAATCAGACCATGTTGCGGTGCCGGCTACGGTCGATTTGATGCCGGTCATACCGTCATCTCCAGTCGAGGGCAATTGCACATCGAGCTTCGCCACCGGCCCTGTCGTTCCGATGCCGACATTGCCGCCACCGTTGAAATAGGACGGGTTCGAAGCATCTGCGGTGATTTTGACACGAGGGATGCTTTCGGTTGCATAATATAGCTCCATATAACCCAATCCAGGCGCAGTATTTTCCGTTCCTATTATTGCGGTCGGACCAGAATACGAATAGGAGCTGAACCTCGCTATCTCGCCGCCACTGGATGTTTGGACATGCAGCTTAGTGCTCGGACTCGTCGTTCCGATGCCGACATCGCCGGTGTGATATATGTCCCCCGTCAGGCCGGAACCGCTCGAAT
>DAOWNU010000063.1 GCA_030642425.1 bacterium
AAATGCCCTCTTCGGAGCTGGCCCTGCCCGCCGCAAAAAGGGCTATCGAGGACGCCGGACTTCAGCCGGAGGATATCGATCTGATAATCGTCGCCACAGTCACGCCCGATATGACTTTCCCGAGCACGGGATGTCTTATTCAGAATAAACTCGGCTGCCGTCAGATCCCCGCAATGGATATTTCCGCGGGATGCACGGGCTTTGCTTATGGCTTGATATTGGGTGATTCCGTTATCAAAAGCGGGATGGCAAAATATGTCCTCGTTATCGCGGTCGAGGAGCTTTCGAAGATCACGAATTGGGAAGACAGGGCCACGTGCGTTCTTTTCGGCGACGGCGCAGGTGCGGCTGTAATTGGGCTTTCCGAAGACGAACGCGGCATTATTGGAAAATACTGGTCTGCCGACGGTGCGGTCGCGGATTTTCTCACTATGCCCGCCGGGGGAAGTCTCATGCCCGCTTCGAAAGAAACTGTCGAGAAGAATCTTCATACGCTCCACATGGCCGGAAACGATACGTTCAAAACCGCGGTCCGCGCGATGGAGGAGGCCAGTATCAAGGGCCTGGAAGATGCCGGTATTAGTATCGATGAACTGGATTGGCTCATTCCGCATCAGGCGAATATCCGAATAATTTCTTTCACCGCGAAACGCCTGAAGATGCCCATGGAAAAGGTGATCGTTACTATCGATAAATACGGCAACACGAGCGCGTCCAGTGTGCCGATAGCTCTCGACGAGGCTCGCAAAACCGGAAAGATCAAGGATGGCGACACAGCCCTTCTGGTTGCTTTCGGCGCGGGATTCACATGGGGCAGCACGGTTATTCGGTTTTAGGGGGAACATGTCCACAGCATTCGTCTTTCCCGGACAGGGAAGCCAGCAGCCCGGCATGGGCAAAGACCTTTACGACAGCTTCGCGGAGGCGAGGGAGGTCTATGACAGGGCCGCGAGGATTACCGGAACAAATTGGGCGGAAATAAGTTTCGAGAGCGATAAAGCCACTCTATCACAAACTCAAAACACGCAGCCCTGCCTTTTTCTGCATAGCATTGCCACATTGCGGTCTCTCGGGAGCGCGGCACGATTCGAGGGCGTCGCCGGACATTCGCTCGGCGAATATTCCGCCCTCCACGCCGCGAGCGTTCTTGGATTCGACGACGCACTTTTCTCCGTTGTCGAGCGCGGAAAGATCATGTCGGGCGCGAAATCGGGGGGGATGCTCGCCCCGCTGGGCGCAGATAACGATTCTGTTTTTGCAGTCGTGGAAAGTTTTGCGGGCGAAGGCGTTCTCGTGGTCGCAAATCGAAACGCCCCCGGTCAAATGGTCGTTTCCGGCGACGAGGTCCTGCTCGAAAAGGCTTCCAAAAGATTGCTCGAAGATGCCGGTGCGAAAAGAGTTATCAGGTTGCCAGTCTCGGCGGCATTTCACTCTCCGCTCATGGAGGACGCAAGAGAAGCCATGTCCGAACTGCTGAGTCGAATTGAATTTTCGCCGCCAAAAACCGCCTTTTTCTCGAACGCAAAGGGCGGACGGTTAGAAAATCCCGGCGAAATACGCGAGAACCTGATAGCCCAGATAACCAGCCCGGTTCTCTGGATCGACCAGATCGGCGCTATGGATTCCGAGGGTTTCGATGAATTTATCGAGATCGGCCCCGGAAAAATACTCAGGGGGCTGATCGGCCGTATTGTCAAAGACGCTAACACGAGCGGGATAGGCTCCGCCGACGAAACTAAATCTGCCAAGGGAAACTGAAGTGAAAGAACTTTTATCGGCGCTGTTCATTATTCTTATGTTTCTATCACCGGTCGCTATTGCGCAAACGGCTAAAGGTGAGCAAAAAGCGGTATTTTTCGGTCTCGAGGGCAAAATCGGGTTCGGCGGCGAAAAAGGATCGAATCCCTTCGGCTTCGGCGGGAATTTTCACATGAATATCGGCCCCGAAAAAATGTTTTTGGCCGCGGACGCCGGCCTGCAGATTGTCTCGAACTGGGAGGATACGCTCGATCTTCACGACAGCCCGGACACGATGGACGCGCATATCTACGATATCTGGATCCGGCGCGGCACCGACGTGGCGTTGTTTATCGGGCCGGATATCGAATATAATGTTATCGAATCGGGCAAGATGACTGTCCGGGCGCAGCTTGGATCGGGTATGCTGGCCAATATCTCATCTTATGACGATATCAAGCGCCAGGAACCCGGGTCGGCAAAAAACGAAAAGAGCGAGATAAACACGGATATCGGCCTATATATCAAACCGCGGGTGCTGTTGAAAATAAACAATATATATTTTGCCTACGAATACTTCGCCCTCGCGGATTTTCTCGAACATAACTTCTGTTTAGGAATAGAATTTTAATAAAAATGGAGGAATTATGAAAAGAGTAATTATTCTGTTGCTCACGGTATCACTGTTCGCATCGATGTTTATCGGCTGCGGCGGAGAGAAAAAACTGGTCGGCGATTATGCCGTTTCCGGGCTAAAGGTTTCCTACGGGCCTGCCGCCGGGAAAACGCTCTATTATCGCTCGGACAGCGACGACCTGACCGAGTTCTCCGAGCAAGGATACAGCTCGAGCACGCTCTCGAAATCGACTTCCTACGAGAGTTTTACGGTAGATTTCGTGAAGAACGATACGACTTCTATCACTTACGGATTTCTACACGAAGAGGTCGGCGTTTTCCAGAACGGCGCGTTTCAGAATCAGGACGAAGAGAGCGAGATGATAGGCCAGGAGTTGACAATCTTTGTCGATCCGGAAGGCAAGCTGATCGACTGGTCCGGTCTGGAAGATCTTGAAATAGACGAATCCGGGATTGACCGTGGCGAGATGATCGCCAGCAACTACTCCTCGATTTTCTTTGACTATTTTCCTACCGAGCCTCTGAAGATCGGCAGCACCTGGACGCGCGAGAACACAATGGACATCTCCACAAAAGAGGGGGAGATGCATCAGAACACGACCAAAGTCTATACCGTGAAGGATTTCGTGGAGAAGAACGGTCATCCATCTGTTAAATGCGATGTCAAAATCACGTTATTGAATACGGGCGAGGGGATGGTCGAGCAAGACGATAAGAGCTACGCCTATTTCAACGAGGGAAAAGGCGAGGGCAAAGGAACGATATATTTCGATTTCGAGGGCGGATACCCTATTTATACGACATTCAACTGGATCGTAGATTTCACTATAACAAGCGTCGATCAAACGACTCAGGAAGAGAACGAGTTTAAATACTATAACGAGCAGAAGGTCACGTATAATCTGGTCGATAAATCTCAAGTTCCCGAATAGACGGTGTATTAAGTATTCCTATCGGTAAAAGCATATATGGCCGTATAGTCTATATTAGAATAGTATATTACGATATACTATATGGTGAATTATACTTGCCGAAAAACCTCTTGACATTGTTTATATTATAAATATTCTTCACAGATGAGTACACCTGTCGCTATTACAAGGGGGAAAATGAAGAAAAGGATACCGCTATATATCGCCTTTGTTCTGATCGCTCTATTTACTCTGGGCAGCGATTGCGATTACGGACTAAAACCACGGTTCACCGCTGTCGAGGGTGATATCGTAATAACCGGCGATTGGCCCGAAGAGGCCAAAATGTGTTTCCTTGTGGTAACATTCGAGAAGCCCGAGGAGTTGGTGCTCGATATAACACTCGTTCAGGGGATGTATCAGTTCCCGGACGCAGCGTTTCAGGAAAACTGGGACAGCACGCATTTCGATATCGAGATGCCCGCAGGCGAATACTGCTGGGTTTTCTTCGCAATTCTCGACAGCACGGCTGTCGAGGGCGACCTTGGATGGAGAAACCTCGCCGCAGAATATCTAATCGAAGGACAGGACAGCATCGAGCTTGGCAAGGTCAATATCGGCGAGGATGAAAAGTCGTCCATCAAGATCAAGGTCGATTTTACCGTTCCATACAGGGGAATCGGAAACAACGGCCCGCTCGACTATTTCCACCTGTTTGGTTAATCCAGTATCCCGGAGGACAATAATATGAATATCAATAAGATAGCGCTATTACTAATAATTGGAATTCTTTGTCTCGGTGCATTTGCTCAGGAAATCTGTAAGGTTGACGGCATGATTACCGACGAAAACGGCGACCCGCTCCCCGGCGCAAATATATCACTTACCGGCACCGGCAAGGGAGCTTCCACAAATCTCGACGGCGAATACATAATTATCGGGCTCGAGCCGGGGAACTACGAGTTCAAGGTTACAATGATGGGCTACGAATCCACGAGCCAGGATGTAACCCTCGTCGCCGACAGGAAGATCAGCTTCAGGCTGCTGCCGAAAGCCTTTATGTCCCAGCCGGTCATTGTCACAGCCAGCCGAACCGAGCAGAGACTTCAGGTCAGTCCCGTTTCGACATGTGTGATAGATGCCGAACAAATTTCCGAGAGAAACTTCCTTTCCGCAGACGAGGCCATGCGTTTCGTGCCCGGTGTTACAATGTCCGACGATCAGGTCTCGATCCGGAATTCCACCGGTTACGCCAAAGGTGTCGGAGCGAGAGTTCTGCTTCTGGTCGATGGCGTCCCCATGCTCGCCGGGGATACCGGAGAGATAAAATGGGACGCCCTGCCTATCGGGCAGATTCAGCAGATGGAGGTCGTGAAATCGGCCGGAAGCGCGCTTTACGGCTCGAACGCCATGGGCGGAGTGATAAACATTATCACACGCAAACCGGATAAAACGGCGACATATAAAATTACCACCGAGTTTGGAATTTGGGATAAACCAGCTTATGAAGCATGGGAATGGTCGGATCACACCCGCACTTTCCACCGAATCGGAGTCGAACATTCGAGAAAGATCGGCGATGTGGGCCTGATCCTCAGCCTCGAGGAGAAACAGAATGAGTCTTATCGTCAGGGCGATTCTTACATGCGCGGACAGTTCTTCGGAAAGGTGGTCTGGGAATTGGAAGGCGCGAAGAAACTCACTTTTTTCACGAATATAGCCTATGAAGATCACGGCACAGCTTTAGTTTGGAAAGGTCAGTCCTCAGCTCTCGAATGCGATTCTACCAATATAGACGACAGGGTCTATTCCAGCAAAGTGCAGGTGAATTCTATTTACGAGGGCAGTTCTCACGGGGGAAAGAGAAATTGGAATATCAAGGGTTATGCGAATTGGTATTTCAACGATTCCTTTTTATCAGACGGTAATGGCGGCTACGATCTATTGTTTAGTAAGAATATTAAAAGCGGTATCGATGGTCAATACACGGTCGTGCCCCTCGACGGTCACCGTTTGACTGGCGGCGGCGATTTTTCTTCATCATTCATAAATACCAATATGTTTGGGGACAGGTCCGGCTTCGGCGGCGCACTTTTCATTCAGGACGAGATACACTCGTTCGATCCGCTTCTCGCGACGGTTGGAGTTCGTGGAGACCTTTTCCATGTCAACGCCGACGAGAGCTACTTTGGCGAAACCTACGGTCAGATAAATCCCAAACTTGGACTGGTTTATAAAATCTCCGAGAATATCGCCGCGCGCGGCAATGTTGGCACGGGTTTCAGAATACCGACAATGGCGGAACTTTTCTCGGAATTACGGGTTGCCGGATTGGTCAGTGTTGAGCCAAATCCTTACCTCAGGGCGGAGCAGGCATATAGCGCCGAGGCCGGAATGAACTGGTTCTTCGGCAGGCAGACACTGGATTTCGCTATTTTTAGCAACTGGTACACCAATATGATAGAGGCGGTTCCGACCGGTGTGGGCAATCAGGTGAAGTTCGATAACATTCAGGACGCAAGGATTTTCGGAATCGAAACAAACCTGCGCTGGAACATGGGCAGCGCCACACGCTGGCTATTCAACGACAGAATCACGGACGTCCTAAACCGCGCCGATTTCAACGCCAATTACATGTTCACGGAGGCTATCAATATCACCGAATCCGACTCGACCGGCGAAACGGTCGAGCTTCCCTATCGTCCGGAGCACAGCTTCGTGCTGTCCGCGAATATCGATTATTGGGAACACGGCACGCTCACTCTCGACGGCCGCTATGCGAGCGAAACACACTTTGCGCTTTACCCCTATGACGAAACTGTTGACCAGAGGGTTATAGATGTTGCGAATAAGTTCAACTACAATAGCTTTATTCTGCAGCTTAAAGTGTCCAATTTATTGAACTGGAACTATCTCGAGATCGACCGCAACATTGCGCCGATTCGCCATTTCTCCGTTTCGTTATCTTACAATTTCCAGACCTGATTTTCCGCCGTCGGCAATGCCGACGGCGTGCGGAGCAATTCCTTGACTTTTCCCTTCTGATTCCTTATTATAACAGAAGATTTATTCCACGGGTAAAAAATGAAAATTAAGAGGGCAATAATCATTCTCGGTATTTTGACGGCGATTTGCTCTTTTGCATTCGCCGCAGATTCTTTATGCTGCCGGTTAATCGACTGGCTGGACGCCCCCGGCCATACTTTTCACCCAACGGTTCACTTTTACCCCGGCACAAGCTGCTGGGACCTCGCTATGGGAGATTCGGTGTTGGTGTGGTTACCGGGATTAAATACGTTGGTTTATGTAGATCCGAATAATGCGAGTTCAATTGATACAACGACGGATTCACATACTGGGTCAGAGAAAAGGGGAATAGCTATTAAAGATACAATATTTTATCTTGGGGGGGGGCGTATATGTATAGCTTATTATATAGAGGAGACTCGTTATCTTTACTTAGTCATATTCTTACTCCGTGGGGCGACTACCACTACGCGGTTATCGAGGACACATTCCTTTATACCGCAAATTTCGGTAACGGTGACCTTGTTTGCATAAATATCGCCGACCCGGAATCGATGTTTGTTTATAGGACTTGTCCGCATCAAGTTGGCACCTGTGGAATTGTAGTTATAGACGGATATGCCTATATCGGATCTGCAGGAATGGCACATTTAGGATTTCCAGAAATAGAGAGACCGTATTTTATAATGGCGGGAGTGGATGTAATAAACTCGCCCGATAGCGCCTATTTAGATACGTCATACGTGTTTTATAACCGCAAACCGGGTTATACGGACGGTAACGACAGTCTTGTTTTCTGGGTAAATACTGAAATGGCCGACGATACCGCCGATTTCGAGATAGGTTACAGTCATATCGGTGTCTGGGAGCGGGATTATTCATATACGTTCAGCGATTTCAACGGTGAAATGGCGTTCAATATAACAGTTCTCAACGACGACTGGATCGCTGTCGGTTTCGAGTCCGGTTTTTCTATTTTAAGTATAGAGGACCTCGATAGCATTCATGAAGTTGCGTTTTACCAGAACTGTGACAGCATAATGCGTATTACGCATTTCGCGTTGAAAGAGAATAGGCTTTACGCTATGGGTCATCCAAGGGACGACTACGCCAGGTTATACCTCTTCGAATTGGATACAACGGAAATGCTTTTGGCTTTGGACGTTAAACACGAAAACCTTCCGAGAGAATTCAAGTTTTTGAATTATCCGAATCCATTTAATTCGTCATGCAGACTATGTTTTACCGATAGTAGTGGTTTGATTAATCAAACCACTATGGTAGAAATATTTGACCTAAAAGGGCGGTTGGTGGATAAATTGTCCATAGGGGCGACCCGCCGGGTCGCCCAGGGTTTGCCACCGGCAAACCCCTACGAGGTCATCTGGACGCCAGACGCATCCCTCGGTTCCGGCGTCTATCTTGTCAGGGCAATTGTCGGGGATAAGGATATTACAAAACGCGTCGTGTATCTGAAATAACCGTAGGGGCGTATTGCATACGCCCGTTTCGGGTCAACGCGGTTGATCCCTACGGATTTAGGATAAAATATCCCGGAAAAGGAGATGAAATGATCGGTTTTAAGGTGTGTCACGGGCCGTAAAACGGCGAAATGGTGTAAATAGTTGTTCTTAACATATGTAACTTCAATTATTTCGACCCGGAAATAGGCTACGGCGGCTCGGTGATAGGCTCGGAGCTTTCGGGGATTCATCCGGTCAACTCGGGGATAGCATTCGAGCTTTCGGGGATTCATCCGGTCGGCTCGGGGATAGCTTTAGAGCTTTCGGTGGTTCATTCCGGCAGTTCGGGGATTGTCCCGGAGTTTTCGGTGACCGTTTCCGGGCTTTCGGGGATTGATTCGGAGCTTTCGGAGATTCATCCGGTCGGCTCGGGGATAGCTTTCGAGCTTTCGGAGATTAGTTCAAGGCTTTCGGAGATAGTCCCGGAGCTTTCGGAGATCGGTTCCGTCGGCTCGGGGATCATACCTGTGGCCGGTTTGAGCAAAATCGGGGTCGAAATCAAAAAAAGGAGACTGAAAAGATGGCCGAATACAAAAAATCCCGCGACCCGAACGATTTCAGCGACGACGATTACGACAATTTTCTACAGGGTGTCGAGAAATATCACGACGACCACGGAGCCGACCCCGATTTCTATCCGCATTGGGCGATTCTCGAACCGCTAATCGCCGCATATCACGCGGCATTTCAGGCCCTTGTCGCCGCAAAACAGCGTATTATAGCGACA
>DAOWNU010000439.1 GCA_030642425.1 bacterium
CACCGGCGAATCGACCCAGTTGTTGCTGTCGCCGGGCGCCGATACAACCAGCATGAAACTTGTCGTGTCGGATATATCGTCGGTGCGGTAAATATCGTAGAAATCGACGGTTGTGCCCTCCATCGGTCGTGGCCTCGGCGTTCCGGAGGTCGGAACCGCGCTCGCAAACTTGCTGCGTCGCGCTATTTCCGGCGGAGAATTTCTTAATATCTCCGGCGAAGGCCTGCCGGCATAATCGAAATACTCGACATAGGCCTCCATCAGGAAATCGGGCATCTCGACATCCCAAAGCCCCGAAGAGGCGTCGTAGATTTTGCTCGGTGTGGGCGTTTCCAGAGGTATTGTGTTATCCTGTATTATGCTGGGGTGTGCTGTGATATGCTCGACCCCGATATGTATCTGCTGCCCCGGTGTCAATTCGATAGTCGCGCCGAGGCTGTCGAGATCGATATTTGTGAACCGAATTCCCGCCGTCGGGCTGTATGGTGTTGGCGAGATAATTATCGGCGTGATAAGCTCGCCGGTGAAATCGGGATAGCCGGAGCCGTCATCCTCCCAGATATGGAACTCGATATTATCGTATGTTCCGGCAGAATCGTAAAAGGCGATCCTGACCGTTTTCATAGAACACGGCGCCCAGATATCGAAGCGCGCGCATTCAACGGAATTCACTGGAAGAGCCGACCGATACCAATACATCGTATCCGGTTCCCATTCGACTATCCACTCCTCCGTGCCCGGGCTGCCAACCGGGCCGAGCCATGTAAGGGGAATTTCGCCGTCGTGGAAGCTCGTTGCGGAGACGAATCTGGGAGGATTGACCGGAATATTGAAGGGGATAAGGTTAAAGTTCTGATTGATATCGCTGCCCACGGAGACGAGGGCGGATTGCTGATCATACCAAATTCTGTTCGCGGCGACCACATAGCTGCCGGGGGATAGGGAGTCGATTTCGTAATATCCATCGGTATCGGTCGTTTCGACAATGCCGAGGCTCTGGATACTCACGATACTGCCGGACAGATCGGATGGGGGAGGGCTGCCGCCTGTGCCGCCCGCAAGTGAAACATTGCCAAAAATCGAATATTTATCCGTGGAATCGATATATTCGACTAACGCCCCGATATAGAATATCCCCGTATCCGGATGGAACCAGAAATCGAGGCTGTCGTTGTAAAGGAATTCGTCGTCGGTCGCCGGAAGCGGCTGGTGAATAATAAATTCGCTTCCCGTAACCTGCCGCATCGAAACAACGAAATCGTCGCTTACATATTGATCGTAGGATTCCACATTATAATAGTAATACGACCAACCCGTGTCCGCAATTCCACCACCGCAGGGTTCCTCGATTCTCGGGAGCAGTTCTCCGACAATCCGGTTATCCGCCCAATGGTGAAGCCCGGGTCGGTATGCGCAGATGCCCTCGGTATAAATACCAAAGACGAGTTCGATAAGCTTCGCCGGTCTATCGATATGGAGGACCTCGGCCCAGCCGTCCGACATCCAGATTGCGAGCGATGTCGCGGACGTATCCGCGTTGATTATCAGATCGTAATCGGTGGAGTCGCCTCCTCCGCCTCCGGGTATAGCGCTCACCTGATTTGTGGGGCCGGATTCGTCGCCGGCATATTCCGCTTTAACAACATAATAGTATGTCATACCGTCTGTTACGGTCGCATCGTCGTGGAATTCGGTCGTTGGCGAGGCGATAGGCGTAATCCACGGTCCGCCGGTGGTCATGCTGCGATAGACGTTGTAATTCGTCGGTGGAACAAGCGCGGGACGGGTTCTCGGGGTTCCCGCTTCGATAGGCTCTTCGAGGATTGCAGGTTCGATAATATCCGTCGTTAATTCGAGAGGGAAGCCCGAAACGGAATAGGCCTCCGAAGGTTCGAGCGGGCGGAGACCGCCGTTCGGGGCGAGAGAGTAGTATCGCGCGCCGGATCTAACAACGGCGCGAAGCAAATAGTCGGAGAGAATGCTATAGACGAGGGAGTCGTCAACGATTGCAAAACTTCTTCCCACAAGCGTGGTGTCGTCGGCAAGAACGCCCGTTTCGCCGTCGGTTCTCTCGATTCCAATAAAGAAATCGCCCGCGGGAAGCGCGATTCCCTCCGCAGAAAGATCGTGTTCCGTCCATGC
>DAOWNU010000064.1 GCA_030642425.1 bacterium
AATAATTTCGGTGGAATGGGCGTATGGCGTCGCCGGCTTGAATTTAATGGTGGAATCGTCGATGGCCGTTATTTCTGAACCCATAAAAGTATAAATAACTCCGTCGATAGATATTTCGAGGGAATCGAAATCGATTCCCGATGGGTCGTGGAATGTAACTACTACCGTTTCTTCCGGGCAGCTGACAATGCTGCCGTCCGGTGGCCACAGGAGAGTCATCGTCGGCGGGCCGCCGTCCACATAGAATTCCCAGCAATATTCCGGCATAGCATTCGGCCCGCATAGTATGGCCCTGTCTATTACGGAATCGACACATACCGAAACAACGTCGCCGTCCTCGAGGACTATGCCCGCTGCGGCCAGATCGAGGGTGAAATCGGAGCCGTCCCAGCTCGTGGCCGCATGACCTATCCCGAACGAGGCGCCATCGACGATCATAACCATGTGTGTAGTGTAAATTCCGCTGGAAATGTCGATCAATTCGGCGGAGATCGCCGCTATCGACGGATCGACTACCGCGAGGTCGGGTGGATCGGTGGAAACGACCGCCGGTGGGAGCGTGTCCAGCATAAATATGAACTCGACCGGAGCGTCCTCGAGGGGATTGCCGGTCATATCGTCGGCCTGCGTAATGGAGATATGGATTTCGACCCCTTCGGGCCAAGGGGAAGTTGGAGTATAGGTGAGTGTCGGCGAAGTGTAAGTCAGTCTTGGGTCCGGCCATGTTATCGTAACTCCGTCCACAATTAGCTCGATAGTGCTCGTGTTCACGCCGTTAGCGTCCGCAAGATATATCTCGATAGGCTGTTCGGGACAGCTCACCCATGAGGATTCCGGAGGCGTCATGAACGCGGCGTATGGCCCCCGGAAATCGAATGTGTAGAGGACGCATTCCGGGATAGCGAGTTCGTTTGGAGGACAGAAATCGACCGCGTCGGCGATTATTTCCACACAAACAACGAGGCTTTCGCCGTCGTAAGGGGTGTATCCCAGATCGCTGAGACGGAAGCGGAGCGTATCGTCCGGCCAGCTCATTCCAGCGTGCGGCCAGGAATAGAACAGTCCACCTATCCGAAGCAGCAGCGAACTTCGGTTCATACCGGCGGGTTCGTCGGTTATAACGATCTCGATCAGAATGTCGTCCACGTTGAAATTCGTGAATGTTGGCGGCTCGATACTCTCGACGACCGGAGGCTCGATATCGACGATGAAATGCCAGAGCAGGGGATCGTCCAGCGGTAATCCATAGTTATCGTCCGCGGCGGCGAGCTGTATCTCGATAGTATCACCGTGCAACCAATCGGAACCGGAGGTGAAAACGAGAACGCTGTCGCCGTCGTAAGTCAGTTCGGGCGCGGCGGTTGTGTAGGCCGAGCCATCGACCAGCAGAATAATCGTCGATTCGTCCACGCCGTTGCCGTCGGTTATCCATAGCGTGATATCCTGATCGCTGCATGAGGTTATCTGCCAATTTAGTGGCGATATTATTCCGGCTTCCGGCCCGCTTTGATTGATGTGGAACGTCCAGCATTCCGGCCCCATGCTGTTCGGGCCGCACGAATCCGGCGCGTCGGAGGCGGAAACACAGCATATCACGGAATCGCCGTCGTTGAATGTTAGACCGAAAGCGGCGGTGTTTAGTGTGAAGTGTGTCCCGTCCCAGGTCACGCCGACATCGGTAGTTCGCGCGAGTTCACCCGCTATCTCGAGCAGGATACTGGATTCGTCGATACCTGCCGGCGTATCGGTCAGGTCGAAGCTCACAGTCGGCGTCGTGGTCGCGACAACTGCGCCGGGCGGAGGTATCTGGCCGGAAAGCACGGGCGGAGAAATATCGAGCGTAAAGGTGTAAGTCAGCGTCCCACCGGTAAGCGCGTTGCCGGAGACGTCGTAGGCCGAAAGGACGACGTCGATATCGCCTTCGGGATATGTTGCCGAAGGAACGAAGATAAGCATAGAATCGCCGACATAGCTAAGTTCCGGGTCGGTCAATGTGTATGGGACGCCATCGACAATGAGCCGGATAGAATCGAGTTCCACGCCCCGGTCGTCTGTCAGGCGGATGCGGATAGAGACCAGTTCACAGGCCGTAATCTCGCCGTCGGAAGGGTCTATCGGCGCCGCGACCGGCCCTATCAAATCGTAGGGATATATATAGCAGCTGTCCGCCGAGATATTCGGCCCGCACCATGCGGGATCGATCATATCCGCGGAACCGATGCAGACGTCCAGCGGCCCCGACCCGAAGCTCGCGCCCGCTGCGGTGGAATTAAATATAAGCTCCTGGGTCGCGGAAATCCACGAGACACCGGCATCGGTGAGTCGATATTCGATGCCGTCGAGGTTGAGCACTATCGCCGAGGAATCCACGCCCGCAGGAATATCCTCGAAACCGAATGTTAGGACAGGTTCGGAGTCGGAGAGGATAGTTCCCGGCGGCGGATCTATCGAGATGAGAAGCGGCGGTCCGGTATCCACAATGAAGTTCCACGTGGGCGCGCCGGCAAGAGGATTTCCCGCAATATCCACCGCGCGGCTGACCCTGAATTCGACAGTGTCGCCGTGTATCCAGGGGGAAGAGGGGGTGTAGCGAAGCGTGTCGTTCGTATAAGTGAGCCTCGGACTCGTAAGGTCGAAACTGCTGCCGTTCACCCAGAATCGGATAGAATCCTCGTTTACGCCCCAATCGTCGTGCAGCCAGATAACGATGCCGGAATCGGCACACGCGGTTATAACCCCGCTGTCCGGATAGATAAGGGCGATCTCCGGGCCGAACAAATCGACATAATACTCCCAGCAGCTATCCGGTCTGGCGACATTAGGCCCGCAATAGATAGTCGGCACGATGTCGGCGATGGAATCCACGCAGACGTGTATCGTGTCGCCGTCGCCCCAGCTGAATCCGCCCATTCCGGTCTGTATCGAGAAACCGGGATCGAGCCACCATACCCAGGGGAGCATCCCGACAAACGGCGCGCCGTCGAGGCGGAACGTGAAAGTAGTCGGGTTTTCCCCGCTCAAAGAATCGTATGTATAAATATAAATAACCGGCGAGGTTTCCGAAATCAGGCTCCCCGGCGGCGGGTCTATACCGGTGATAACGGGCGGCGTTTGATCCGAAACGAACCACCACTCATAAGTGCCGGAAAGCGCGTTCCCCAGCGAATCGCTGGCGTCGAGAACGGCGACGTTTATTGTATCGCCGTCGGTAAAGGGGGTCGTCGGTGTGAAGAACAGTGAGTCGTTGGACCAGGTGAGATGATCGGGGTAATCGTAAATTACGCCGTCGATCTCGACAGTGCAGGATTCGGGAATAACGCCCTGATCGTCGGTTATCGAGAAAATCACAACTTGCAAAGGACATGCGGTAAAAGCATGGTCGAGAGGCGACAGTAGATCGGCCACCGGACCGGAAAGGTTGATATAAAAGGTCCAGCAGCTATCGAAATCGATAGAGTTCGGGCCGCAAAGCGAGGCCGGGACGTTGTCCGCGGCATCGCGCATACACACGTGCACGCTGTCGCCGTCTATAAAGGATAGTCCCGCCGTTCCACAGTCGAATGTTATCTGACCGCCGCCCCAGCTCATCGCGGCGTGTGGCCATGAGAAGAGCATCCCCTCGACCGTCATGCTGAGCGAAGTCGGATCGACCCCGGCGGGAATATCCCCGAGACCGATACGAATAGTCGGCGTTGGGTCGCTGACCGCGTCGCCGGAGCCGGGTATGTAACCCGTGATAACGGGCGGCTCGATATCCACCACGAAAAACCACGATCTGGGAGCGTCCACGAGCGGGTTCCCGATAATATCTTCAACAGCGGTAAGGATAACGTGGATCGTGTCCGCGTGTGAGAAAGGCGCCGCTGGAGTGAAAACCAGCGTGTCGCCATCCATCGAGAGCCATGGACTCGGCCAGTTATAAATGGTGCCGTCGATTGTCAGGCTTATTGTGGAGTTGTTAATCCCAGTCGCGTCTTCGAGGTGTATCCTTATCTCCCCGGAGGAACAGGCCGTTATCGCGGAATCCGGCGGATAGACCATATTCGCGATAGGCCCGCCCTGATCGTAGATGAGATACCAGCAGGAATCGCGCTCGTTTGGGCCGCAATGATCGGCATCGACCGCGTCCGGGATGTGCAAACAGACCTGTATAGAATCGCCGTCGGAGAAAGACTCTCCCGCCGCGACGAGATCGAAAGTCAAATTCGCGCCATCCCACGAGAAATACGCGGACCAGGGATAGGGCGTTCCAAGAATTGTAATAATCGCGCCGGTCTCGTCCACGCCGATACCGGCATCGTTTAGACCGATTACAATATTATCTCCGGGGCCGATAGAATTTCCGGGCGGAGGAGTTATCGAGGTTATCGCCGGAGGGCTGAGGTCGATATAGAAAATCGAGGTTACAGGGCCGGAAAGATCGTGTCCGAAACCGTCTTCGGCATGATTGAGCGATACGTTGGCAGTGGCGCCGTCGGAGAAGGGGATAGTCGGAGTGAAAACGAGCGTATCGTCCGAATACGACATGTGATCGGGGAAATAATATGTGAAACCATCGACGACCAGTTCGATAGTCGATGTCTCGATTCCGGAGGCATCCATCAGCCAGACCGTTATCGGCTGGTATTCGCAGGCCGTCCACGAGGCGCTTGGCGGGTCGATAATATCCGCTGTCGGGCCGGAAATATCTACAATAAATGACCAGCAGAACGGCGGGTTCATGCGGTTTGGGCCGCACCTGTCGGGCCGGACGAGGTCTATTGCGGTAACGCACACATCGACCGTGTCGCCGTCGCCCCAGGAAAGCCCCGAAGAGGCCGTGGCGAAACTGGCTCTCGTGCCGTCCCAGCTTATCCCCGGAGTCGAAGCGAGAACATAGGGGACGCCGTCGATAGTAAAAGTGATGCTGTCCGCGAAAACGCCCGCAATAGCATCGTCGAGCTGAATCGATATTGTTGGCGATGCTACCGAGGAAACGCCGCCGTCTATCGGCAGAGGAGAGCTGGCTTCGGGAGGAGTTTTGTCCACGGTGAAATGCCAGGTCGGGAAATCCCCGCCGAACCATGTTGATTCATTGCCGTTCGAGTCCTGTATTCGGTTGACATAGCAGGTAATTGCACCTTCGCTGTAGTATTCCGCAGTGCCTGTACCCGTGTAAAAGACGGTATTGACGATACCATTGACGTAGGGGTTGGTGCTTTCCCAGGCGAGTGTGCCGTCGAGGCGCAGCAGGCATGTGTTCATAGGGATATCCGAATAATCCCTGAATTCCACCACGAGAGTATCGCACCCTATTGTATCGCCTTCGTCGGGATATATGAGTATTGCGGAAGGCCCCTGATAATCTACGAGGAATTCCCAGCAGAGGTCCGTATCGAGCGTGTCTATCCAGTTCGGTCCGCAGAGTTGGTCGGATTGTGGGACGTTGTCCACCGCCTTGCGAAGGCAGACCATCACGGAGTCTTCTGGTTGGAAACTTATTCCCAGTCCGGAGGTAACAACATAAAAGGTCGAATCGCTATACGTGATGTGCGGGCTTGTTTCCCAGCAATAGCCGCTCAGCCGATCGGAGGGGCAATGATAAACGTTGGATTCGATACACATGCAAAGGCCGCCTATTGGTATTCCGCTGGTAGCATCGACCACATCGACACTGAGAGTCGGCTGGTTTTCGCTTATAACCGTATCCGGCGGCGGCGTCCGCGAACCGGGATAATAATAGGGCCGGTCCTGATCTGTTCTGTAGCTCCAGGACATAGGTCCGCTTATCGGCGTGCCGTCGTTATCTTCGACATAAAGGAGGGTGATTGTAACGTTATAGTCGTTCGGGTATGGTGTGGTGGGCGTGTATGTTAACACGGAATCGCCGTCCCAGGCCAGATGCGCGTCTGGCCAGTTGTAGATCGTTCCGTCCACCTGAAGGCTGATAGTCGTTTCGTTCACGCCTTCGTCGTCGTGAATAACAATAATCGCGGTCTGAAGGCTGCAGCCGCCCCATCCGCTCGGCATCGGGCTTTTCAATACGGCAGTCGGCGGCGGGTCCGCGCCGATAAGGGCTGTTGCGAGAACGACGAGAAAAAGCGAGCATAAAATTATTATATCCTTGCGCATATTGTCCTCCGACACGCGAGGTTGAATTAAAAAAATCTTCCTTAAATTATGCCTTTATTTATTTAAAAGTCAAGGGCGAGGTAATATCTTGACAACTTTAATCTTAATCTATATTGTTTTAATATCAATTGAAGTATGATATAGGGGATATGGAAGTAATCTGTCCAAAATGCGGTTCGATAGTCGGTATTTCCGAAACAGACGGGAAGGCGATTACGGGTCTGCATTGTGACAACTGCGGCGATATTCTTCTTCGAGACGAGAAGAGACCCGGAGGCCCGGCGCTCGTTATTTCGATAATACTCGGGGAGGGCAGGATTAAACTGTATTGTCCGGAATGCGGCGCCGGCTACGTTGTCGAAAGGGCAAAACTGCCGGACGGCAAGGTTAAGACGACATGCAAAAAATGCGGCTGCGTTTTTTCATTCGTTGCCAATCTTAACAAGCCGATGCAGCTACGTCCCTCCGATGAAAAAGATAAGTCCGCCCTCGAAAGCATTGCCACATCTATCCCGGACCCCTTTGCCGAGAAAACGATAACGGATGATATTCCCCCGCTGAGAATAGAACCGCCGCCCAAAACTGAAATCGACGAGGACGTCGAACCGGCCTACGATTTTTCACTCACCGGAATTATTCCCGGAAAAGCAAAAGAGCCGGGGGAAGAAACGAGCTACGGTTTTATCGACGAGGACGGGAATGTCAACGGCCCGCTGGACATTATCGTGCTCCGAAACTGGGTTCGCTCCGGACAGATAAAGCGCGATTATATTATTTTGCTGCCCGACGGCAAAAGGAAAACTGCCGGCAGCGTGCCGGAACTTATGCAAACCTTCCGGGCGGTTTCCGAAAAGGACGTTTTCCCCGTGAAACCCATGCAGCTGGCGGCGCCGGAGAAAGAATTCTTATACGGGATAGCTTCCGGAGCGTTAGCCGGTGCGGTTTTCGGTGTCGGGCTGTCCCTGCTGACACTGGTTTTCGGTCTGAAAGTGCTTCCGGTTATTAACGAGGGCGGCGGCTCGATCTCTTTCAGGGGGATGTTGATGTTGATCGTCGTCACGACTGTGCTCGGTTTTATAATCGGGCTGCTCATATCGCTTACCCACTCGATAAATATCTCGAACAACACCGGCAAAGACGTTTGGACATCCGATAATACCGGCTTGATCGGCGCGTTATTGGGCGGCGCGTTGGGCTTGATCTTTCTAATCAGCGGTAACGCGGGGATACTGGGTTCGATAGGAACTGTTCTGGTGATGTATCTTCTGGCCAGAACGATAATTTTGTTTCACAACAGGCTTTTCAGAGCGGGTTAGGCGTATTCAATACAACCCTGCAAGACTGTCCACAACGCGTTTTTTGACCGCTCATTCGAGGAGGCCCAAAAATGAAGATTAAATATTTTCAGGATACCGATACGATACTCGTGACCCTGCGAGACAGCGAAATCGCCGACACGCGCGACCTCGATGAAAACACGCTCGTCGAGTTCGACGTGGACGGCAATCTGGTCAGTATCACAATAGAACACGCCACAGAGCGGGCCAATATCGCCAATTTCTCATACGAGCGGGTTGCGATAGCATAAACGGTTATCGCCCTTATGGAATTGGTGAATTTAACCCACACCGCGCCTATTTCCGCAGAATGTCCGGTTTTTATCGAATAGCGCTTAAATCGTTCAATCGGGCGCCCAAATTGGTCAATCGAACTTTCAAAACGCATCTACACTTCTTTTTTAAAAGAATCGGCAATCTCAAATCATCGGTTTATTTAAAATCCCTCTCGGAAATAAATTACTTGCATATATTTTTTTGTCAACTATATTAAAAATAAGAAATAATTACATACTTTGTTCTCCGTCATCCGCTTTGAATTCAGTCGGGGCACGTTTTAAGTGTTCAGACATAAGAAAATTTCTCCAAGGAGTATCGAGATGAAATACAAATGGGTTTTAGCATTTGCCATGCTAATCATCAGCGTTTCATTCGCGACAATTCATTTTGTGCCGTTCCCGAATCCAGATATTACATCGGCCCTTTTGATGTGCGCTCCCGGTGATACTATCTTCGTGAATATCGCTTATACCGGCACTATGGAGACGTCATACCCGATTGTCGTCAACGTGGATAACGTAACAATAGTGGGCGATTCGAGCATGTATCCGCCGCCGGTAATAGTCGCCGAAGCTCCGGTGCCGCACACAGCGCCCGTTTTTATAATACTCGGGCCGCTGGTCGGTGGAAATGTGAACACCGGACGCCTCGCGTGGTTCACTATTCAGGACGGCAGCAACGGTATCGAGATAAACGGGGTTATGAGCGCGCAGGGATATCAAATCGACCATAATTATATATGGAACAACCACGGCAACGCCGGCGGGGGTA
>DAOWNU010000475.1 GCA_030642425.1 bacterium
GTCCGGGTTCGCTGGCCTTTCACCGGAAGACCGACCCTGTGTCGAAGGCCGCGATACGAGCCAATTTCTATCAAGCGCTTGATATTGCCCGCTTTCTGAGCGCGAAGTGCGCCCTCGACATCAAAATGGGCATCGATTTCCTGTCTGATCTTGGAAATATCGGCATCGGTGAGTTCGTGAACCTTCATCGAATATTCGACGCCCACAACATCGAGTATCTTTTTGCTCGATGTGAAACCGATCCCGTAGATATAGGTTAGCGCAACGTCGATGCGCTTATTGTTAGGAATATCTACTCCTGCAATTCTTGCCATACCTGAAACCCTCCTATCCCTGACGCTGTTTGTGTCTGGGGTTAGAGCAAATGACGCGAACCCGGCCTTTCCGACGGATTATGCGGCATTTATCGCAAATTTTCTTTACCGATGCTCGAACTTTCATTTTATACCTCCTGCGGGAAAAATCCCCCGCGAAACAAACTTACTTATAACGATAGACGATACGCCCCTTTTCCAGATCGTATGGGGTAAGCTCCACCGTTACTCTGTCTCCCGGCAATATTCGGATGTAATACTTCCGCATTTTTCCGGAAACATACGCTAAAATCCTGTGTTTATTCTCGAGTTCCACCAGAAACGTTGTGTTCGGCAGCGCCTCGATAACTATTCCTTCAACCTGTAATGCGTCTTTATTATCCATTTAACATCAGACTGTCAAGTCGAATCCTTCTTTTCCGTTCTCTCTTAAAGTTAATATTTTCGGGCCGTTTTCGGTAACCGCTATAGTATGCTCGAAATGAGCCGCCAAACTTCCGTCGCGGGTGGAAACGGTCCAGTAATCGTCCAGTTCCACCACATGCCAATCGCCCGCCGTGAGCATCGGCTCGATAGCGATAGTCAAGCCGGGCATGAGTTTCGGCGATTGCCCCGCAGTAACGTAATTCGGAACCTGCGGCGATTCGTGGACATCGCGCCCGACACCGTGCCCGACCATCTCGCGAACGACCCCGAAACCCGCGGACTCCGCGGTAAGCTGAACCGCTCTTCCTATATCGCGTATCCTGTTCCCAACCACGGCCCGCGCGATACCGTTGTGCAAAGATTTCAGTGTAACATCCACTAATTTCCGAACTTGTTCGGGAACTTCGCCAACAATCACCGTTCCGGCGCCGTCGCCGCAATAGCCGTCGAGCCGCGTGCCCACATCGAACGTGACGATATCGCCTTTTTCGATCTTTCTCGATCCGGGGATGCCGTGAACAACCTCTTCGTTGATCGAGATACAGACGATACCGGGATAGGGCGGTCTTGAATCGTCGGTTTCATAACCGAGAAAGGCGTTTTCGGCGCCATAGCCGGCAATTACTTCTCCGGCCAGTTCGGCCAGTTCCCCGGTTGTAACACCCGGTTCAGTAGCTTTACAAAGAGCATACAAAGTCTCGCCAACAACCATTCCGGCACGGCGCATCAGTTCGATCTCGCGCCGGGATTTTACCTCGATCACGCGACA
>DAOWNU010000202.1 GCA_030642425.1 bacterium
ACATGGACCTTCTCGACGGAGAGCGCCGAATCGCTGCCGGAGTTCACCTATGATATACAGGCGCACTCTATAAGCGGCTCGGATACCGCCACGACGAATCTTTTCTTCGGACTCGATAATCTTGGCTCCGATTATTACGACGTCGGCATCGACGTTCCGCAGTTCCTCTTCCCCGGCGAACCCAGAGGCTTTTTCCCGCTCATGGATCCGACCTATCCCGGAGTTCCGGCGCTATCGAGGGACATAAGGAGCACGGAAAACGTTATCAAGGACTGGATTGTCGAGATATTCGAGCCGGATGCAGACCTGTTGCTCACATGGGACAACAGCGCGCTTCCTCTGCCGGATACTGTGGCGCGCTTCTATTTCGGAGTTTGTGACATTGGAGCTGCCCCGTCTACCTGGACATCGATGAATAGTTACGATCACGCTTCTTTCGGCCCGGGCGAAAATGTATATATTCGCATGATACCGGGCCGCCCGGAGGTCGATTCGCCCGTTATCCGTGAAATCTCTATGGAGGGCGCCGGTCCTGCCGACGCAGGTTACAATCCAGCTACCGAGCTTTGTTTCGAAATCGTGGATTACGGCAGCGGCGTCGATCTGAGCACGTTCTTGATGTCTATCGATTACGTAACGATCGATATCGCCGATATAGCGGTTACACCGATATCTTCCGGCTTCAGATTCTGCTACATTCCCGATATCGGCTGGGCGCCTCTTACGATGTTCCACGTCGAGATAAGCGCGGACGATAACGCCACGCCGGCGAATAACCTGTCCTACGGATGGGATTTCAACACCGGCCCGGCTGGATGCAGTCCCGAGTTCGAGCTTCCCTTGACTTTCACCTATGGTTCTGGCGCAGGTGAGGAAGAGTCGATTACATTCGGCACCGATGATGAAGCCACAGCGGGCTACGATGTCGATGTCGATCAAATACTGCCTCCGCCAATGGGCCCCGGTTTCCATTTTACCGCGGTAGCTTCGCCGCCGATGGACAAACTTACTGTCGATATTAGAAACGACTGTGATGTTCCGAATATATGGCAGATTGCCAAATCCGGGCCTACGCTGGTTACAAGTGTGACCGTTACATGGCCGACCTCGCCGGTTTTCGGCGATCCGGATTGGTCGTTAGTCTATAAGGTTCTCAGCGCGGGCACACCGGCGCCGACCACAGTGGATTCCACATGGATCGACATGGCCGATATAGATTTTATCGTCTATAACCCGCAGGCAGAATTGCTGTATATCTCCATATTCACGCTGCTCCCGACCCCGGAATGGTACACCATCGAGGGAGCCGTCGCTCTTTGGGGCGAGACGGATCACAGCGGTATTCGCGTTTATCTCGACGGCGCAACGTTCAGAACGACCAACTCTATCGGCTTCTACCAGTTCGCCAATACAGTGCCTCCGGGCTGTCACACACTGACATTCACCGATCCGGCGGCACCCCCCGTTTTCTGCGCGGAGCCGGACAGCCTGATTATCTGCAACGACGAGCCCGGAACAACCATAGTCGTTCCGACCGTCGATATGGTCCCGTGCGAAAGCCGCAGGGTCTTTGGTGTCGGCACGATCATGGGAGTGCCGACGTTCGGCATTAGTGTCTATGTTCAGGGTATCACCGATACGACCTTTATTGCCACAGATATGACGAACAGCCTTGGTGAATACAGCATAAGCGGACTTACAGCCGGCGATTACTTCATGCAGTGCAGATATACCGGATATGCAACTCTGGACACCTTCTTTACCGTTGGACTCGACCATGTCGAGTTGAACTTCGACCTAAGCGTCACCACCGCAGAGGTTTCCGGTAATGCGACTCTGGACGGAGTTCCTGCGGCTGGAATAACTATCGATGGCCTTGGTGTTGTAACTCCGGGAGCAACAAATGTCTCCGGAGATTATACGGCCATTGTGAATATCGGTCTGGTTACGCTTTGCGCGAGCTTCCCCGGATATGCCGATGTTTGCACAACTCTTACAGTTACGGGCGACGGTCTTACGGGCGTGGACTTCGATCTTCCGGGCGTTCCGGTTCCAGTTATGGTTATTGTCGATCTCGGCTGCGAAGCTTCCGATGAATCCGGCGCAACTGTAACGCTTAGCACTGTGGGATCGGAAACAACTCCGAACAGTGGTGTTGTAACATTCCCGAGTGTAGATCGCGGCACATACGACCTCACGGTCAGCGCGGACTATCACAGGACTATGGTAATGGAAGACGTCGAAATCACCGCCGCGGATACTATTTCAGTATTCCTGTGCTGTCTCGATCCGGTTACCGGCCTTGCCGCTCTCGGCGAGGTTGTGGAGCGCCCGACAACGGCAGCGCTGGCTATCGAACTGGTCTGGACCGATCCCGGAACACTTTGCTGTGTCCCCGAGTCGATTCTAATCTACCGTTCCGAAAGCCCGTTCATCGATCACACGGCTGTGGGTGTTACCGAACTGGCAGTCGTTCTTGCCGGTGTCGAGGAATATGAAGATACGACCGTCGTGGACGGCGTAACTTACTATTACGATGCTATCGCCGTGTTCGATTCCGCGAGCTTCTATTCGAAACTCGCCGGAAATGTCGATGCGATGAGCGAGGAAATTGCCGACTCGACCGAGTTCCTGATTATCGACTGGGATAACGGTGCAACTCCTTGTAATGGCGGCACAATGGGCGTTGGCGAATGGTGGGAAGATATGCTTGGACTCGCCGCGCTTGGCGTCGCCCAAGATGTTGTGATGACCGACGATGCGGCCGCAGATCCTCTTCTGGGATATGTCCTCGGAGATTACGAGCTGGTTATCGTCGCACTCGGTATCAACGACGCCGACAACACCGAGCTTCCGGCCTCCGCGCTTGCGGCGCTCGACGCCTATCGCGCAACTGCCGGTGGGAAGCTAATCGTCGAAGGCCCGGACTTCGGTCAGGACTATGGCACCGACGACTTCTTCACAAACCTCTGTTTGGATCATCTACACGACGGCGCGGCAGATTTCAATGTCGATTATTTCTGGGGCAGCGGCCTGACGATTTGGGCGAACCTGGATATACATTATCTCGAGTTCGACTACGACGACAGCAGTTCCGCCGACCACTTTGTGGACATTCTCGCAAGTATCAGCGCACTCACACAGCCGGTCATAAGAGATCAGGGCGACGTCCCCAGAGTGTTCTACTACAACGGCCCGACCAAGGCTATTATTTCAGCGATCTATCTTGGCGGAGTCGTTGACGGAACATATCCTCACGTTCAGACTCGCGCGGTGTCCGGATATCTCTGGACTCTCGGAATCGTGAACACCGGAGTTGTCGAGATCGATTCGAAACTTCCGAGCGAATATGCGCTTCTTGGAAGCTACCCGAACCCGTTCAACCCGGTTACTGCGATAGAGTTCCAGATTCCGGCGGCCTCTTATGTCGAGATCGTGGTCTATGACATAACCGGCAAGAGGGTTGCGACTTTGGTCGATGAAGACCTGAAAGCCGGCACCTATGCCGCAACGTGGGATGCTTCTGGAATGCCGAGCGGCGTTTATTTCGCCCGCATGGTTTCCGGCGGCTTCAACGCCACGCAGAAGGTTATGCTTATTAAGTAAGCGCGGTTTTATATAGCCGAAATAAACCCCCCGCGTAATGTGGGGGGTTTTTTTATTGGCCGCGAACGATATGTAGTTGGTATAACCACGCGCCGCAGAGCGGGATAGCGTGAAAACCTGATTTTGCGTTAACGATGATCATTTTTCATAATGCACTGCCCATGTTGATATCATATTTAGAATCGCTTTCGCCGATTAGGTGAGAAGTCTAAGCGGTTTAAACCGCTTCAAAACGAAGCCCTTTAAAGGGCTTAGGCGTTCCGGCATCCAAGCGGATTGTTCTTAACCCAAAATCCGGGTTCATAAATTATTTTGGCTTGACTATCGCTAATTGTTGCTTTATACTTATAAGTTGTATTAAGAAGAAATTCACAGCTTTGATTTTTCAAATTCACACAAAGGGGAACAATTATGACACGTAAAATGGCTGCAATGGACGGCAACAGTGCGGTTGCGCACGTCGCACACGCGTGTAACGAAGTGATCGCAATCTATCCGATCACGCCATCCAGCCCGATGGGCGAGTTTTCCGACGCCAAGTCCGCAATGGGCGAAACGAATATTTGGGGATCGATCCCCGAAGTGGCCGAGCTGCAATCGGAAGGAGGGGCATCCGGCGCGATCCACGGGGCGCTGGCCTCCGGCGCCCTGGCGACGACGTTCACCGCAAGCCAGGGGCTTCTGCTTATGATCCCGAATATGCACAAGATCGCCGCAGAACTCCTGCCGACCGTATTCCATATCGCCGCGCGCTCACTCGCATGTCAGGCTTTGTCGATTTTCGGCGACCACTCCGACGTGATGAACTGCCGAACCACGGGCTACTGCATGATGCCGTCTTCCAGTATCCAGGAGGTTATGGACGTCGCGCTGATTTCAACCGCCGCCAGTATCGAATGCAGACTGCCGTTCCTGCACTTCTTCGACGGCTTCCGATCGAGCCACGAGCTTCAGAAAATCGAAGTCCTCTCGAAAGAGGTCATGCGCGCGATGATCGAGGATGAATTCGTTATCGCACATCGCAAGCACGCGCTTTCGCCGGATCATCCGATGATCAGCGGCACGAGCCAGAACCCGGACGT
>DAOWNU010000183.1 GCA_030642425.1 bacterium
GCTCAAGGGGAAAACGCTTGCCGGGCAGCTCGGGCAGCCGGAATCGGCATCGAGAGTTTTCAATGATATTATCGAAAAATATCCCGACAGCGACGCCGCCACCGAAGCGGCGGAATGTATCGAGGATCTGGAGGGTTGAATTGTTTCGCAGGGGCATATTTGGTGGGAGTTTCGATCCGCCGCACGTCGGTCATCTGATTATTGCCGAGAAACTCGCCGACGCGATCCCGCTGGATATTGTAACATGGGTTCCCGCCGCCTTGCCGCCGCATAAAAATACGGAAAAACTCGGTCCGGCCGAACATCGTCTTGCGATGACGCGTATTGCGGTCGAGGGCAATCCAAAATTCGAGGTCTCGACTGTCGAGATGACGCCCGAACAACCCCCGTGGACAATTTTCTTGTTGGAATATTATAAAAACAAATATCCACACGACAAGCTCCACTTGATTATCGGCGGTGATTCACTCGCCGAGTTCACAACATGGCGCGATTATCGGGCGCTGTGGGAACTCGCCGAGATCGATGTCGCGTTGCGGCCGGGCTATGCGGTGTCGGAAGTCGATCCGGAAGTTCTGCGGAACATCAGAATAATCGAATGTCCGCTTATCGATATCAGCGCCACGGCGATCCGCGGGAACGTGCGCGCGGGAAAATCGATAAGATACCTTGTGCCGGAGGGCGTTGCGGAGTATATTGAAAAAAACGGGTTGTATATTTAAGCGTTTTTATCTACGATTCCCGCCCGAAAAATGGGATTGCAATTTGTATGGATTTTACCGGAGGAAAAATGACTATCGAAGAACTTAGCGACTTTATCGATGTTGCCAGAGGCAATAAACCCGCCGATCTTCTCCTGAGAGGCGCGAAAATTGTCAACGTCTTCTCCGGCGAGATAGAGTCCGGCAATCTGGCAATCCACGGCGAAAAAATAGTCGGGATTGGCGATTACGAGGCCGTGAAAATTGTTGAACTTGACGGCGGCTTTCTCACGCCCGGGCTTATCGACGCTCACGTTCATATCGAATCGAGCATGGTTGTTCCGCCGCAATACGCGAGGGGCGTTTTGCCGCGTGGCACGACGGCCGTTTTCGCGGACCCGCACGAAATCGCGAATGTTATGGGCAAAGAGGGGATCGAGATGATGCTCGATTTGTCGGAGGGACTGCCGCTTACCGTATTTATCAATGTCCCCTCGTGCGTCCCGGCGACACACATGGAAACTTCCGGCGCGGAGATCGACGCCGCGGAAATCGCCGAGATATTGAAAGAGGACAGGGTAATCGGTCTCGCGGAGATGATGAATTATCCCGGCGTCCTTTTCAAAGACCCTGGGGTTCTCGCAAAACTCGAGGCGGCCTCCGGCAGGGTTATCGACGGCCACGCGCCGGGCCTGTCCGGGAAAGACCTAAACGCCTACGCCGGAGTGGGGATCCACTCCGATCACGAGTGCACAACCGCGGAGGAAGCATCCGAAAAGCTCGCGGCGGGGATGTCGATAATGATCCGCGAGGGAACGGGTGCACGCAACCTCGACGCGCTTCTCCCGATTGTAACAACGGTGAACTCCCGCAGGATCATGTTCGCTTCGGACGATCTTCACCCCTCCGAACTTCTCAATCGCGGCCATATCGATTACATGGTTCGCAGGGCCATGCAGTTCGGGCGCGACCCCGTAACCGCTATACGCATGGGGAGTCTCAACGCCGCCGAGTATTTCCGCCGATGGGATATGGGCGCAATCGCGCCGGGATATCTGGCGAATATTATCTGGGTGCCGGAACTGAAAGAATTCCAGCCGACAAAAGTATGGGCCGGCGGCGCTCTCGTGGCCGAAAACGGCGTCGCGATCCACGGCGGGTGTATGGACGCGAAAATCACCTGCCGGAACACGATGAAACCCGCGCCGTTCGGGGCCGGCAATTTCAAAATACCGGCGGAGATAGCAGCGAAAGCGCATATAATCGAGCTTGTCCCCGGCCAGCTCGTTACAAATCACCTTGTCGAAGAGGTCAAAATCGAAAAACAGTTTGCCGTGGCGGATATCGAAAGGGACATTTTAAAACTCGCAGTGATAGAGCGCCACAAGGCGACCGGAAATATCGGTCTTGGATTCGTGAGGGGTTTTGGGCTGCAAAGAGGCGCGCTGGCATGTTCTGTCGCCCACGATTCGCACAACATAATCGTTGTCGGGACGAACGACGGGGACATGGAGGTCGCGGCAAAAGAGATAATCGGCACGCACGGCGGTTTTGCGGCCGCTGTTGACGGCAAAGTTATCGGCGTTCTCCCGCTGCCGATTGCGGGGCTTATGTCCGCGGATATGATCGAGGATGTCGATATCCAGATGATCGGCCTGAAAAATATTGCGGCAAAAATGGGGAGCAAGATCGACGATCCCTTTATGCTGCTGGGCTTTTTGGCCTTGCCGGTAATCCCGCATCTCAAACTGACCGACAAGGGTCTGGTCGATGTGGACGCGTTCAAAATGATCAACTTACTTGCTTAAAGAGGGTTTAGTAAGAAAAGAAACTCCATTTTACTGTTAGATAAATTTCGCAAACATATCTTAGAAGGAGGGCCCGATGGCCAAAATAATTTACGCGATGCTTGCAATTGCCCTGATACTAATTATCGGCGGGTGCGAGGATGTCGCAAAGGCGCTCACCACAACGATTTCCGGCACTGTCTATGACGAGGGCGCGACTGTCGGCGGGGCGTTCATCTTCGTCCTCGAATCCGGCGACACGGTCTCCGCCGGGATGAGCCTGTCCAACGGAACGATTGGAAAATCCGACGGCAGCTACACAATTGTCGATGTGGTAACCGGCGATCATTACATCTGCGCAATCGATGATGTCGAGGGCAACGCCGTGTTCGATCCCGGAGTGGACCTGATCGGATATTACGGCACGGTTGACACATTGCTCGGTATCTCGATTCCGGAGGTCGTTACAATTTCGGAGGAGGGGCAGGACCTCGAGGGCATCGACATTCTCGATATGTATATGATCCCGCTTCCGGCCGATAGCTAAAATTTAAATAACGATGGCGTTGTCCGATTGAATTTCCCGCCGGATAATTAGCAGGGCTTGTTTTTAGGGGTCTTATGGTATCTGCTATGGATAATATGATTAGACTCAAAGCAGTAAGCCTATTTATCTCACGTATAACATTAGAATAATCTTTGTTACTGCTTGTAGGCGTGGGAGATATAAATATTACTGTGGAGTTAAAAGCCCGATCGAATAGATCGGGCTTATTTATTTTCGGATAAGGGGGGGATTCATTACCGGGAACAATGCTAAGTTATTGAAACACAAGAGAATCTGCTTTTAAAACGGGAATGTTCCACGAATTATCGATGTCTATTTCATGCGGGTTTGAACGCTATTATACCGGTTCGATGGCACAAAATTGGCACAGGAAGTTTTTCGCGCGTTCGACATCGTGCATATCTTTCGGGCATAAAAAATATCATTTTATCTCGAAACTCTCATATTCCTTCTTGCTCATCCCGAACTCCGGGTCGATAACCAGCACCTCTTTGTAGGTGAGTTCGTAGAGCTTATAGACCATGACGTCGATTTCGGCCTCCAGCGCGGTGGTGTCCGCGTCGGGGTCTTTTGCCTTCGCCGCGAGAATGCGGTCGACGAGTTTCTTGAACGCATTATTTATACGTTTATCGACCTTTCTTACTGGAACTAACTCAAAGAACACTTTCCTCAATTCCCTTGTTCCGCCTTGCAATTCGGGAAAATTATCTCTAAAACAGAACTTGAATAAAGATGAATTCAGGAAAGCAACCAACCATGAAATTTGTCCTCCAGTTATATGAAAAGACTTGTCATTATGGAAGAAATTATCATTTTTATCATATACAAACGGCAGATACTTCGTCATATTTGGGTAGATTATCTTCTCCTTCTCGAACTCGTCGAGGTAGGCGATAGTATCTACAAGATTTAAATTTTGCTTCGTAGGGATAGGCCCATGTGCCTGTCCTTCGTCAGGGCGACCACACGGGGTCGCCCCCGTTTTGAAATTCACGCAAATCCCACGATGGGCATGTCACCGCCATGCCCCTACGCACAATCCTCGATTTCAAACCCTATTTCGCTTCCAGCGCCTCGATGTAGCGACCCATTAATCCGAAATCCAGCGGAAATTCGAGCCATTATAAATCAGGACAATAAGGTCTGCGTCGGTTATCTCCCCAATAGCGATATTATCGTTATTCATGTGTCTCATATTCTTTGGCGCCATTCCATTTATCGACAGAGTCGGAGTGACAATTGCATTCGCTATGTGCGACTGAAAAGCTACGACCATACCGGCGGTATATGAATCGATACCATCTATTGTGATCAAGTAAGGGTTTCCCGTCCCGGTGCTGGTTCCGCCCCAGTTGAGTGAGCCGTTGAGAACGGTGCTGCCCTTGACCTCCAGACGATTTTCCGGGTCACTGGAGTTGATGCCAACTTTGCCATCGCGGGTGATTACCATCCTCGCACTGCTAAGAATATTGGCATTAAGGTTGTCATTATGGTTGTCATTAAAAAATAACAGGTTACCTCTACCATAACTGCTTGTTCTCTGAAAAGCAATCCCGGCTTTGTATTGTTGATTATCGGCATTCCAATGGTTCTTGAAGCGAATACCGGAATAAGTGAGTGTATCGTTGCATGTGTTTCGCACGCTAATAAAGACGCCGTCATCGATGCCGTCGGTGGAGTCATAAGCCTGAACATGAAGCGTGTGGAAAGGGTTGTTCGTCCCGATTCCGACATTGCCGGAAAAATCGGCGTCGCCCGAAACTGACAGCTTATTCGCCGGACTTGTCGTCCCAATTCCTACATTGCCGGAGACAGCGGAATACATATTCGTTCCATCGATTGTCCAATCGCCGTCGTCGGCAGTTGCAACCGTTGTAGGGTCTATCCAGCTTGCGTTGCTTGTTGCGTCCGATTCAAGGATGTAACCGCTTGTTGCGCCCGAAGTCATCTGGAAAGTTGTCGTTTTAGTCAAGCCGTTCAC
>DAOWNU010000104.1 GCA_030642425.1 bacterium
AATCGATATCGCCCAGTGTTCGCGCGATAAGAGAATCGTAGAAACTGGTTGCCCTGAAAGCCTTTGCGGCAAGAATGCGGCTCGTATCTTTCGAGATTTGTCCACGAGATTCGAGTTCTTTTGCGACGGTCAAATAATCTTCGGGCGACGACACGACAACGACTCCCGAAAAATTTTTCGCCGCGGCTCTCAATAAGGCAACGCCGCCGATGTCAATCATCTCGACGAGTTTTTTCAGTTCGCTCGTCTGGCGAAGAGTTTCCTCGAATGGATACAGATTCACGACGACCAGATCGAACGCTGGAATCTCGCGTTCGAGAATCGAGCCCATGTGTTCCGGAAGTTCACGGTTGGCGAGTATTCCCGCGAAAATTTTTGGGTGCAGCGTTTTCACCCGCCCGCCGATAAGTTTTTCGAAACCTGTGAGCGTGTCGAGCGTAGTGACGGGCACATCGGCAATTTTCAGGGCTTTTGCGGTTCCGCCGGTGGAAAAAATCTCGATGCCCGCGTCCGCGAGGCCTTTTGCGAATTCGGCAATTCCGCTTTTATCCCACACGGAAATTAATGCTTTTTCGATTTTTATCATTGTTGAATCTCCTTGAGAAGTGATTGTGAAAATTAAATTATATTTTTCAATTGTTGGAAAATCTATTAAAAATCTTAATGTCCAAATCCGAAATCCTAATGAATGCCTAATGTCGAATGACTAATTCCGACCCCGTCCCACTACACTGGATTCCGGATCGAGTCCGAATGACAGGATTCTGCGTTTAATATGTATTAGGATTTCTGTAGTCATTGGGATTAAGATATTTGACATTTCCCATCACATCTTATTAAAAATGTCCCACATACATAAGCTGAAGAAGAAGCCCCGTCAAGACCGGCACGGAAAAGTTGTCGTCGATGCCCAGGGGGAGCGATTCGATGACTGTCGCTGTGAGCGCTCCCATAAACAACGCTGGCCAAGGGGCGATATTCAATACGGTCAGCTTCATTATAATCGACCCGAAATACGCCACAATAAAGAACGCGATACTTCCCTCCAGCGTTTTCTTGCCGATAGTAAAGTGTTTGCCGAATCGTTTGCCGAAAATGGCCGCGGCGAGATCGCCTAGGATTATGAATATCATCACAGTGATCATAATCCATTTTTCGTAGGCGAATGCGCAGAGCAGCCCGGCGCCGAGAATGTAAGTCGAAGCCGTGAAACGCTTTATTTCCCGGCTTCGCAGCATTTTTCCGAAAATCCCATAGAAGGTCTTTCGGAAGCCCTTGTCATAATATTTAAGCAGGTCGAGAAGGATTGCTCCGAAAGAGCACAATGCAAGAATGAGCAGTGCCGGCGTTTTCGGCACGATAAGGTAGCCAATCGGTATGGACATCGCGAAAAGATGCACCGATTTGCGCCGAAACTCCGCCAGCAAGCTCGCTTTAGTAGTCGAAGAGTTCTTCAGGTCGTCTAATAACTTGTTCTCTGGCATCTCTATATAATTCCCTGTTCTTTTCTTCGTTGAACCATTTCGCTCCTGTGAAACTGCCGTAAATGTTGCCGCCGTAAAGGATCGCCCCTGTGAACGCAAGCCCGACCGCGAACGACCTATCCTCGTCCCGGAGCAGATATGCGCCGCCGATAGTCCCCCCAACTGCGATCAGATTAACAAGGGCGTCGCCCCATCTTCCGCAATAAGCCCTTCCGAGACCCGGCACAATTGCGCTCATCGAGGCCGCGAGATACGGCGAACGAACCGGTAAAGTCTCCCCTATCTCGCTCATCGAAAGCATAAAACGCGCCGAAGAATCGAGGCCGTTCGATTCTATCTTTTCAAAAGAATTTGCGGCGGTCGAATAGTCGCGTGCATAAAAATATATCCATCCGTCGAGATAAGATGCGGCGTTCTCGAGTTGGGGCAATTGTATCGCTTTTTCAGTCCATTGCAAGGCCATGTTCAAATCGCCCAGCATAAATTTTGTGAGCGCAGTTCTGTAAATCGCCGCATCGCTCAGGGAATCCTGAATATCTCCGGTCTGCAACTCGAGATAAAGCCCCTTCGCCATCCCCCATTTTTCGGCGCGCTCATAACATCTGCCGGCCCGATATAGCGCAAGACGGGCGGCCGGATCATGAGCGTTCTCGTGCTCGAACCGAAGATACTCGACCGCGGCCCTCTCGAATTCGCCTTTGCTCTCGAGCAGCTCCGCGAACCGGACGTCTTCCGCCGATATGAATGAACAGATTGCCGCCGCAAAAATCAGTATGGTCGCTGCTTTTTGTCCCAATTCAAATATCTTTCGACAGGATCGATCAGCTTTCCCTTTTTGTCCCGTGGGTAGTGATTTTTGGCGAAACTGTTATCGCGCATGAGCCTGTCAGCGGTCAGCAGAAGCGCCACGAATGAATTCGTTTTCTTGAAAGCCAGCTCCGCGAATTTTGAACATGAGGGCCGCATCGGGCAGGAATGAGCCTCCAGATCCGTTATGCCACGCCGGTATATTTTCATGGCTGTGTCGAGGGCGATAGTGATCGAATTACCGGCGGGCGCCGCGCTTGCGGTGTCCGGCACAGATAATGTGTCGGCGGAAAGAGCCGCTGCCGCTATCAACGCTATTGCGACGATTCGCAGCAAATCCATTCCAGTTTCCCCGCGACCTTTCTGCACGCCGCGATCCTCTCTTTCTCGTTAAAATCCTCCGCCAAACGAGCCGCCTTTTCCGAGCCGCCGAGCCAGTAGCGCTGGCCGAAAAAATAGAATATTGTCAGCGCGCGCGGCCAATAGCCGCCTGCCGCGCCGGAGATTGTCAGATACCACAGAACGGAGTTCACGCCGGCGGAGCGAAGCCCTTCACAAGGTTCACCGGCAATTGCCTGCCCGGAGCCCGGCAGAATCAATGAAGATATTCTTGCAAGAGCGGACGACCTTTCACGCGGCCGCTCTATCCCGAAAGCGCCCCAGTTTTCGTTTAAAAGAGCGAACAAATCCGTTTTCAACGGATTTTCCAAAAAAAATCCCAACTCCTCCCCCAATTCTATATACTTCAAGGCATTATCGACATTGCCACGGCAAAGCTCTATCGAGGCGCAGTCGATAATTGCCCTTCGTCCACGGGCGGAATCGCTTGTATTTACTATATATTCGCCAAGTAACTTCAGAGCATTCTCGAAGTTACCGGTTCTAATCTCACATACTGCAAGTAAATAACTACTTTTATCGCCCGCATTAGAAGACTGTCTTTCGTATTCCACACGCGCGTCGCTATAGAGCTTGAGATCGAAAAGCCTGTCCGCAAACGTATATTTTACCGGCATCTCTCCCATTAGGGAAACACAAAATAATATCAACAAAACGGCTGCTTCAATCCGTTTCAAGGATTCGGCCTCCATCGATAGTGGCGCCGATCCTGTATGACAGCGGAAGATCGCCGTGGACAGACAGCGCCGCGCCGACTTTTAGCCTGTCGAAAACGCGCAGATCCGCACCGGCTGTGATTCTCCCGTCGCTCAATCCGCCCCGCAGCGAGAAGAAATCGTTGTAGGATATTTCGATGCCGCCGCAGCCCTCGATTAGCTTTTCCTGAAAAGAATACGCGGCCTCGGAACAAATCGCGGCGGCAAAACCGGCGCCGAGTTCCGAGTCGTATCTTCCCCCGATTGCGAAAGTTGGCGCGCCAAACTCGCTCGAACCGGTGCTCCACGACAGGTAACTCAAATGTTTCAAGTTAGCACCAAAAACCAGCTTTCGCACGGGCGTCCAGTTTATTCCCACACACGCCGAGCCGCCGAAAGCGGTGGTGTCCGCGAGATAGCGATATATCAGCCCCGTAGAGATCCCGGCTCGGAAATTCTCCCCGATATTCATCGCGTAACCGGGAAGCAGAGCGAAATCGTGGTGGCCCTTTTCCGCAACCTCGAACGGCCTGTTCTGCGCGGAAACCGGGATAGACGGGTCCGGAACATCGGTTACTTTTATTCCGCCGCCGCCGGTATAAAGCATCCCGATGGCGAAATCGCCCGGGCCGCCAATCTTAAATTCCATTCCGGCGGCGTCCGAAATGAGAAGCCCCTGATAAAGCTGCTCGTGTCCGATAAATGCCGTCTCGCTGCCCGTGCCGATACCCGCCGGATTCCCGAAAAGCCCCGATGCGCCGCGCGAAGCCATGCCGCAACCACCCATCGCGGCGGAGCGGATATCCGAGTCGAGGCGAAGGAAATCGTTCACGAATGAATCGCCGCTGACCGAAACAGTAATCAGCAAAAGTAAAAACAGGATCGATATGATATTTTCGAGATTTTTTCTCATTAGATTTTATTATGCGCTATCTCAATCGTTTTCGCAATCACTATTTTGTATGGATTTACGCAGACTTCATGCCATAAGAAAGGTAAAAGGTAATAGGTATTAGGGCCGCGCGATTGTCATTCCGTGGGCAATATCCGCATAAAATATCCATTGCACATTGAATCTTCTACAAAGCGCCGTGGTCTCTTATTGTGCCGGAAAGGTCTCTCGGCTTGCGCCAGCGGCTGCCGAGGGAGAGTTCCGCGAACATGAGAATAAAGGCCAGTATCAACATGGCGTGATGAAGCTCGCGGCCGTAGCGGGCGGAGAGAATCTCCTCCTCGATATTGCTTTCGGGATTCAGCCAGACGATTGGCGCGATCTTTTCGATATCCCCGGTCTCTATCGCGGTTGGGTCGCTTTCTGCATTATCGACATTAACCGCGAAAAGATCGACGAGCTGTGAATCCGAAAACATCCGATAAATTCCGGCCTCATCGAGAATGCCGGTGCCGATAACCGTTTTTCCGCCGCCGAATCTCGGCTGGACAAACCGGCTTTTCTCGCGAGGAGTGGTAAGCCTTATCGCGCCGATATTGCCCGTAACCCCCTCTATCGTTCGGATAGCCTCGTCGCCGACGATATAACCCGGATCGAACGCCGCGACATCCTCGGCAAGATATTGCGCAAGCCGATGTATCAACGGCACGATAAAACCGGAAGTTGCAAGGTCGCCGTAGCGCAAATCGGTCGAGAAACCGCAGACCGCGATTTTTCCATCGCCGATCTCGCCCTCCGCGATTGCGGGAAGGCCGTTTGAAAAAAGCAGTGGCGAGGACGGCGCGCTCTCGATAGCCGCAATGCGCCTGAAAGACACGCCTGGCAAGCCTTCTTCGGAATAGGGCATGAAAATGGGGTGATCGAAATCGGCGTCCTGAAGCTCGAAACGACCGGCGCTTTCCTCGTCGCCGATAGAGGCGAGCACTTTAATTTTAGCGTCGTCCCCGATTATCGAGGCGATAGCCTCTTTCGGATCGGGCGAGCCGCCCAGAAAGACAATAAGCCCTCCGCCGCGATGAACGAACCCGCGAACGGCATTGCCAATCGCTGTCGAAAGGGCCTTTGGGTCGGAGAGAATTATCACGTCGAAAGACGAAAGTTTTTGGCCGCCGAGTTGATGATAGCCGATCCTTTTTATCGTGAAAAAGTCCTCCCCCGAAGGCGCGAGCGCGGTGGCGATAAAAACGCTCTCCGCCCCACCTACTACGAGCACGCCCTGCCTGTCTGGGATGTGGAATGAAAAATAGCGGCTGTTGTCGGCGGGAAGCGCGTCCCCTTCGAGCGCGACCCGGCCGTAATGGAATCCCACATTATCGACTTCAGCGGAAAGTTTGACCTGCGCGGCGCCGCCCGGCAGAAGATCGATAGAGCGCTGGGCCACGCGCTCGCTGTCAACGAACAAATCTACGACATGGTCGCTGACCGCGCCGGGAGCAAAGCTTTTCACATTGGCAGAAATACTGAACGGCACGTTCCGTTCGAGCAGGCTTCTTGGAAATTCTATTTCCGTTACGCCAAGATTGCGTTCGTCGTCGGGAGAAAGAGAAACCGAATACAGCCGCGTCCTTTCGGGGATAGCGAGTTCGCCGCCGCGCCGCCAGCCAAAAGCTCGATTGTCGGTGAGAATATAAACCTCCCGGTGCAAAAGCCTGCTTTTTTCGAGCTTTTCGAGCGCGAATGAGACCCCCGTCCAAATATCGGTTCCCGAATCGGAAAGTTTTACGCTGTCGATATTCTCGTGCGCATTGGCGAGAATGCGCGTGGGTTCGGTGGCCGCAGATAAAGCCGGGGCGCGGTCGAACGGCACAATCAGAAGCTCGTCGCCCTCGTTCAGAAGGTCGAGTATGTCGCCCGCGATATGTTTTGCGCGTGTGAACATGTCCACACCGGCGGCCTCCTGCCCCATGGAATACGACCTATCGAGCAAAATCGCGACCGCGGTATTTTCATGCGCGCCCTTGCCGCCGCCAAAAACTCCGCGAATTGCCGGCCTCGCAAAAGCGCCGACAACCAGAAGTATTATCAGGATTCTCAGGATGAGCAGGATTATTTGCTTTAGGCGGAGACGTTTCATCTGCTTTTTTTGAATCTCCAGCAGGAAGCGAAGAGAAGGCCAATTCACGCGTTTCAGCCTTCGCCGGGTGAAAAGGTGGATAAGTATCGGCAGAAGCGCCGCCGCGAGCGCGGGAAGGAATATGTTATTTAAAAAGGTCAGCATTTGAATTCCGTTTATTGCCCGAATAACATTTTGCTGTAGATAATATAGCTGGAAACACTTCAGGTCAAGTTAAGTTTATTTTTATATGGCGGCGGGCCGCAGAAAATAACTTTCTTTCTCCTTTTCTGAAAAAAGGGCGGCTCCGGTCGTCCTTTTTTTCTTGTAATTTCTTTTTTTAATATTATAATTATAATTCGAATTTATAAAAATAG
>DAOWNU010000440.1 GCA_030642425.1 bacterium
AGGTTGGTGCCGGGGATTGTCAGCTGAAAGCGGGTCGAGCATGATCGCGGGATATTCAGGCGGAAATTGGTAACATGCTCGGCAAGCCCCATTACGAAGTTCGATGTAAATTTATAATCGCCGGGGCCTTTGAGGATAAGAGTATGTCTGCCATTCCTCGGCAATATCGGCGCGGAACGGCCATCGATGAGGGGGAATGATAGCGGTAGCGATTGGTCGAAAAGGGGAATTTCGACGTAACCCTCCTCGAGGATGACTATCGGTATCTCGATCTTGCCGCGAAGTGCGTCGCCGGAAATCGCAGCCTCGTATTCGGCGAACGGAATAATGAAGCTGACCGGTGGTGTCTCGGCGGTCTCGACCGTTTTCATGGAAAGCTCGATAAGCCCTCGAAGCTCCGTCCATGGGATATCTACATTGGTTTTCGGCAACGCCGGCAGGGAATCGACCGTCTGCCCGGTCAGTGTTAGAATGACGGTTAGAAACACAACACAAAGGAATTTCGCACGCATAAGTCCTCCTTAAATCGGATAAAAATTGAATTAACCGGTAATACCGGAGATATTTCCGGCAATGCCGGAGATATTTTCGGCATTACCGATAGGTCTTTTCCAGGAGAATTGATCCACGCGCTTTATCGAGGCGCCAAGCGAACCGAGTTTCTCCTCGATATTCTCATAACCGCGATCGATATGATACACGCGCAGGATTTCAGTCGTGTCGCGGGCCGCAAGCCCGGCGAGAACCAGCGCCGCTCCCGCTCGAATATCGCTGGCCATAACCTCCGCGCCGTCGAGATAGGGAACGCCGGTTACAGTCGCCCGGTCGCCGTTGATAACGATATTCGCGCCGAGCCGGATTAGCTCCATAACGTGAAGCAGCCTGTTCTCGAAAACCGTCTCGCGGACAAAGCCGATTCCCTCCGCGACAGCCAGCGAAACCATAGCGCAGGGCTGCAAGTCCGTGGGAAATCCCGGATAGACCGCCGTAGTGTAATCCACCGTTTTCGGGCGGCCGGACATTGCCAATCTTATTTTCCCCGGTGCGATATCGACTTTTGCGCCCATCTCCTTCATTTTCAAAAGGACGACCGACAGGTGCTCCGGGTCGATTCCTGTAACCTCGACATCGCCGCGCGTGACTATCGAGCCGTATAGGTATGTCCCGGCTTCGAGCCTGTCCCCGATTGGAATATGGTCCGCGCCCCTGAGTCGATCTACGCCAGCCACGGTAATCACCGGGCCGCCTGCGCCCTTGATCCGCGCGCCCATAGCGGTCAGGAAGCGCGCAAGATCACCGACTTCGGGATCGGTGGCGGCGTTGATTATCGTGGTCGTGCCCTCGGCGAGCGTCGCGGCCATCATGACATTTTCCGTGCCGGTGTGGCTCGGACGGTCGAAATAGAGAACCGCGCCCTTTGGCCGTCCGTCGCATTTCGCCTCGACATAACCGTGATGTTCCGCGACTTTTGCCCCGAGCCGGCGAAAATTGTTTATATGCCAGTTCACCGGCCTCGCGCCGATAGCGCAACCGCCCGGCTGAGAGACCCTTGTCTCGCCGAACCGCGCGAGCATCGCGCCCATAACCATAAAACTCGCCCTCATTTTCCGCACGAGGTCGTATGGCGCGGGACGGTTTTCCACACCGGACGGGTCTATTCGCACAAGGCCGTCTTCCGCGCAAAATTCGACTTTCGCGCCCATGTGTTCGAGAAGCTGTATCATTATTCGGATATCCGCAAGGTCGGGGATATTCCGGAGCACGACCTCGCCCTCCGTGGGGATCAGCGACGCACAGAGCATCGGAAGGACGGCGTTCTTTGCGCCTTTCACCGCCACCGTTCCGCGAAGCGGCCTGCCGCCTTCTATCACGAACATATCGAGAGACATAGTTACCTCTTTATCTGCTTGATTTTATCAAATACAACGCTAAGAAAGTCCTAATGTCGAAGCTCTAAATCCTAATGAATGCCTAATGTCGAATGTCGAATGATCTATGTCTTATATCCTATTGGATGCTATTAGTTAGGAGTTTTCTCGCACCGACGCTCCCGCGTGGGCGCATCTTTCCCGACGCTTTGCGTCATTTTCTCCGCCCTATCGACGCGGAGCGTCGC
>DAOWNU010000252.1 GCA_030642425.1 bacterium
AAACGTTACACCGCAGAGCGGAGTAACGAGAGAAAAATATTCAATGACCATAAAACGCTCAGTCAATACACGTGCCGGTCGCCGGCCGACATGAATATCGACCTTTATAAATCGATCACCTCGAACACAACTCTTCGGTTTTGCTGCATCCCCTCTTCGGTGGCGTTGTCCGCGATCGGTTGAGATTCGCCGTAGCCCATTACCGTGAGCCGCGAAAGCGCAATCCCATTCTCGATAAGCCAATCCGCGACCGACTGAGCGCGCCCGCGGGAGAGCTTGAGATTGTAGGATTTCGTGCCAACACTGTCGGTGTGCCCGGCGATCTCAACCTCGATATTCGGGTTGTCCCCGAACAATTCTTTCAGTCTATTAAGCTCTCCGACCGATTCCGGCTTGAGCGTGATCTCGTCGAAATCGAAGAAGATATTTTTCAGCACTGTTTGGGCGCCGCGTTTTATCGGCGTGATAATTATGTCGTGATGAATCTCGGCGTAGGCCCCGGCTTCGGTCAGGTCGAGATTCTCGCTGCTCGGCAGGTAGTTTTCCTTCTCGGCAACATAGCCGTAAGCCTCCCCGACCGGCAGGATAATCATATATTCGCCCGTAATATCGTTGCTGTGGGCCGTCCCCATATTCTCGCCGGTCGCGAGCCTTTCCCATGAAATATCCGCGCCGACCGGAGTCGAGTCCGGCTCCATCACCCTGCCGGAGATTGTCACCACCGCGCCCGGTCTCGCTTTCTGCGGGAGAGTTATTTTCCAGATATCGCTCATCCCGATACTGCCCTCGCCGCTGGAGACAAAATAGGCGATATCCCCCTGCGCGGGAATTGTGTAATAGGCGTCCCACCCGGCGGAGTTGACCTGTTTGCCGAGATTCTCCGGCCTCGACCAGTTCGTCCAGGAATCGTCGAGCCGCTCGGCCTTATACATATCCTGGCTTCCGAGGCCCACCCGGCCGTTCGAAGAGAAATACAGAGTTTTGTCGTCCGTGGCGAGAAAAGGCGTGCCGTCCGTGCCGTCGGTGTTGATATCGGAGCCGAGACTCTTCGGCGCGGTCCAGCTTCCATCGCCCTTTTTGAAACAGACATAAAGGTCGAGATCGCCCTGTCCGTCCCTTCGCTCCAGCGCGAGCAGAAGATATTTTCCGCTCGTCGATAAAAAGGCGCTGGTCAACTGGTTATTATTATAGTAATCGTCGATTTTGACCTCTTCGGGGTCGCGCCACCGTCCGCCTTTCATGCGCGCGATACTGTGGCCGTTGCCCTTGCTGCCGTCCCCGCGATATACTCCGCCCAGAAGCGCCGATGTGCCGTCGGGCGAGACCGAGAGGATGCCGTCGTGGCCCTTCGTGTTCAAAGGCGGGCCGACATTCTCCGCCGGCAGCCATTCGCCGTTTTCGTCGAGGCGCGAGAAATAGATGTCCTGTTTGCCCTCGCCGTGCGGGGAGCCATCGACGATAAAATAAATCGTCCTGCCGTCGGGAGAGATAACCGGCGCAAGCTCCTCGTATCGGCTGTTGACCGACGGGCCGAGATTTTCTATCACAACCCCTTCTTCCTCGGATGCCGTGATTATCTCGAGCAATTCCTCGACCGCCTCTTTTTTTCGCCCCCCCTGCGATTTCGAGAGCGCCCATTTGAGTTCTTCCGCCGCGCTGTCCCAGTCTTCGAGGCCGATATACGCCCGCGCAATCATTCCGCGTATCTTCAGCTTTTCACGGATACCGATTCCCGGTTTGTCGAGGCAGTCCTCGAAACTTTCCAGAGCGTCCTCGTAACGCCGGTCTTCCATCGCCTTAATCCCCTTCTGATACAGCATGGGCATCCGCGCGAAGAGCGGCGCGATAAGAACGGTTATAAGAAACAGCAATATGATTTTTTTCATGATTTCCTTTCCTCGTGCGCCACGACGGACGTTTAAATAGAATTTATGGGAAAAGGCCCTCTTTTGCAACTGTTTTTAGATTGAAAATTGCCGATTCGGTCGGCGCCAGCGCAAATCCGGCTTCGATGAAGATATTTCTCGTGCGTATCGCGCGCTAAATTATTGCTTTTGAACGTTTCTTTTTCTTTTTTTGATGATTTTCTATCCGCCGCGACCGGTTTTCGAACGGCCACGACATATTTTCTAATGGCCACGACCGGCTTCCGAATGTCCACGGCCCTCTTCCGGGGCCTCGGAGCGACCTCGTGGCGGCTCGGAAATGGTTCGTTGGGACCTCGGAAGGACCCCGTGGCGTCTCGTGAAGACCCCGTGGAGCCTCGGAGCGACCTCGTGGAGTCTCGGAAATGACTCGTAGAGTCCTCGGAAGGACCCCGTGGTGACTCGAAAATGGTTCATGGCGGCTCGGAAAGACCTCGTGGCGCCTCGGCGTGGAGCCTAATAAGCACCCATTTTTCCCCGTAGGGAAGGGCCTATGTGGCCTCCCGTTGTTATCGGCAAGCGGGAGCACACGCAGGTGCTCCCCTACAATTTATCTCGCAACGATGCTCCGCGTCGTTGCGTTTTCCCTGACGCTCTGCGTCATCTTTTCCCCCTATCGACTTCGTGAAATTTATTCTAAATTCGTAGGGGTCAACCGCGTTGACCCGTCCGCGAATTAGCGTCATTCGTTTTTTCCACGACGAGCGAATGCAATTCGCCCCTACGAAACACAAAAATGTAATAAACAACACGATGGACGCAGGGCCGCCCGGTGACAGATGTTCCCCCTCGAATCCTTGAACCCTCGAACCCTTTTCTTTATTTATTGACTTTTACCCCTTTATAGTTTATAATGTAAGTAATATGTTAGGTGAATATTAGAACCTATTGATATCTACCGTGTTAGCTCGCTTGGTTATGGAGTGCTCAATGACGAGAAAGAAAAATAATCGCGCCGGGAAAAAATTCGATTTCAAGTGGCGCAGGATTCTTTCCGGGGGCTTGATCGCGCTCGCCGCGGTGTGGGTGCTTCTGGCGATTATCTCCCACTGCGATATAGATTTCCGGCCGGAAACCGACGGCATGATTTATCCTCCGCCGCGCCCGATAGAAAACTGGGGCGGCCCCGCCGGTGCGATGGCGGCCAATTTCCTGCTGAAATATTTCGGATACATGTCGATTATCGTCCCCTTGCTTCTTTGTGTTATCGGCATTTCGCGGATTTTCCTGTTCCCGCTGAAAAAAAATATGATAGTCACCGGCGAGATGATCGCCGGGCACGGGATACTGGCAGCTTTGCTGGCGATGCCCGGCGGTTCGCTTGCGGCATCGATTACGGGCGGCTACGGCGCGTCGCTGGCCTCGGGACTGAAATCTGTTTTCGGCAATATAGGGGCGTATTTTGCGGGGATTTTTCTGTTCGTTATTTTTATCGCCGCGGCGGTCGGACTCGATATCAAAGGCGCCACGATTGCCGCCTCGCGCGGTATCTCCGGCGCGGGAAAGTCGCTTGCGGCGCGTAAAAAGCGCAGAGAAGCGCGAAAAGAATCCTCGCGGGAAGAGGTGATCGCCCAATATGAGGAAAAGAACCGGGCGGGGGGAGAATATAAGGGGCTTACAGGAAGTATCGTGCCGGGCGGCCCTATCGAGATGACCGAACCGGTCGATCAGGAGCCGGAAATTGAACCGGATGTCGAGCAGGAGAAAGGCCCCGCGCGGATGACCGTCTCTTTCTCGCCGAATATTATAAGGTCGGGATTCAAACACGAGCAATCGAAAAAGGTCGAGCCGGAAAGACCGGCCCCGCCGCCGCCACCTCCGCCCGCCGGGGCTATCGACACGAGAAAGCTGCTCGAAGAAGCCCGGCTCGCCGAAAAAAAGACCGCTCCGGAGCCAGATCTTTCTCCAATAGACGAAAAGGCCTCGATTATCGAGGCAAAATTGCGCGCGGCAATGGGCGAGGGCGAAATCGAACCGATTATCACGTCGGAAGACCCCCTGCCGGAGCCGATCCCGCCGGATTCCCCGGAGAATTTTGAGAAAAAGGCGGTCG
>DAOWNU010000119.1 GCA_030642425.1 bacterium
GACATAATCCATTTTAACATCCAGATATATCTTACCTGCGAAAGAATCGGGAATGTGGATCATTGGGGAAATAATTGTATTGTAAGACTCGCAGTAGGCCTTGGTCATCGCGCTGTATGTTCCTGAAGCGGCATCTTCGTCGGTTATTTCCCACGTGGTCAGATGACGCCCCTGGCTATAATCGAGAATAGTATCCGCGCCGGTGGCGAAAAAGAGCGTGTCCGAGATATCGAACACGGCGATATCGTCCACGATCCAGCCGAACATGTCCGCGTCGAAGGAGGGCGGATCCGCGTGTGTCGGGCCGGTGCAGAACATCATATCCGAAGAAAAGACGAAGCGGACGATCACTTGCTCACCGGCGTAATCGCCAAGCTCGAATGTAACCGGCTCATAGGCGGTTGCTCCATGAACACCGGTCCAGGCGGGATAGCCCGTGCCGAGTCCGCAGAAGCCGAAACCCCATAAATCTGTAACATTATACGCCGGCGCTGTCGGAGTGAGAATTTCCCATGTCGCGCCCATATCCGGCGATATCCAGAGATCGCATCCGTCCCAGCCGTCGTAGCCGAAAGGATAGCCGGTGCCGCCCGAAGGCTCGCAGTTCAGTTTCTGAAGAAATGTTAGAAGCAGCGTGTCGGGCGCCAAAGGCAGGGTTATCAACGGGGTGTCCATAAACTGAAGCCAGCCGTCGTTGTAACCGCTGTAAATAGTGCCGCCGACATCGTGCGTTCCACACCAATAGCTTTCGCCGTCGTGCGCGAGAAACGTATCGGCATGCCAATAGACTAACGTATCGTCATACCAGTAAAAGTCGCCGGTCTCCCATGTTACCGTCCCCTCGAAACCGTCCGACCAGAGAGTGTCTGTCTGGGCGAGGGCGAAACCGGCGATAAAGATGGCAATAGATACCCACAGAATCGCTTTCATTGATCCTCCTTGAAATTCAAAAGTTTATTACTATCGAACAAATCCATCTAATGTAATAAATACATATTATAAGAAATGTCAAGGACGAAAATGAAGTTGGTAGATTTTCGTGGGAAAAGGTTTATGGCCTCGAGAGGATTTGAGAAATGCCTTAAGAATTCTTCTCACGTTCAATTTCGCCGTGTGTGCACCCGAATTAAAGGGCAGACACATGGTTCTGCCCCTATGGATTGAAAATCGGGATTGCTCCGCAGGGGCGATCCGACGGGTCGTCCGCCTCCCAAACAACGGACGGCGTTAATTCGCGGACGGGTTTGCCACCGGCAAACCCCTACGAATTGAAAAAATGTGTTTATCGTCTGCGGCGCGATTGGTTTTTACCGGCGCGAAACGCCCTGCGATTGCTCCTTTTTGTTCTTTGACCGGTGCGGTGGCGGATTTGACCGTTCCGAGACGAACAAAAACTACTCCGAAGTTCGTTTTGATCGATTCGAAACAAGAATTGCCCGCTCCCGAATCCGTTTTGACAGCTCCGAAATGAAAATTGCCCGCTCCCAAATCCATTTTGATCACTCCGGAATGGAAATTGACTACTCCCAAACCCGTTTTGATTGCTCCTGAACGCTTTTTGATTACTCCGATATGCCTTTTGATTAAATCAAAGAGCATGTCAGAGCTGTCAATGGCCGTATAGGAGCGATCAAAGAGCATGTCGGAGCTGTCAATAGCCGCATCGGAGCAATCAAAAGCCATGTCGGAGCTGTCAATGACCGTATCGGAGCGATCAAAAGCCATATCGGAACTGTCAATAGCCGCATAGGAGCGATCAAAAGCCGTGTCGGAGCTGACAATGAGCGGTCAGGAGCTGACAATGAGCGGTTAGGAGCAGGCAAAGCCTTATTCGACGCGGTTTTGACCGATATAGAGCGAAAAAAGATGAAATTGTAGAAAAAGGGAGCGAATCCGCCGCAGGCGGTTGAGCATAATCGGCTGTCGGCCCGTGCCGACCCGCAGTCGAGAGATTTTTCGTGTTTTTCGTTGTGTAGCTCCGGCCTTGCCGATGAAGCTCCGGCCTTGCCGGTCGTTGAGCGGAGCCGAAACGACCGGTATTTGTCGAGCGAAACATCCCACCTTAATAGGCCCAGCGTCTTGCCGTGTATTTCCCGACGAGCGAGACGCTCGGCCTATTAGATAGGTTTCTGATTAAAGGAGCGAATCCGTCGAAGTCGTTGAGTTGGTTATTGAGCGAAGCCGAAATAGACGAAACGACTTTTCCTCGCCGATTGTTGCATAGAAATAAATAAAAAGAAAATCCTTGCATTCGATAAAAAAGTCGTTAGACTATTATGAGCATATGCTCATTAAGGAAAATCTAAAGAGAGGAGAGTTGTTATGATTATCGCAGTAGCGGCAAGCGGAAACGATTTTGCGGGGCCGATAGCCGACAGGTTCGGACGCGCCCCCGGCTTCTTTATCGTGGATACAGAAACCGGCAAAAACACCTATCTGAACAATTCCGCGAGTATTTCTATGGGGCACGGCGCGGGAGTCCAGACAACTAAAACAGTCGCCGAGGCCGGCGCAAAAGCCGCAATCGGTCCGCACTTTGGGCCGTCGGCATTCGGCACGCTCAAGGCGGCCGGACTTCGTGTTTTCACGGCTTCGGGCAGTGTGGAAAAGGCCGTGGAGGATTATATCGCGGGTTCCCTGCAGGAAGTCCTCCAGTCCGACGTCCAGGGGCATCACGGGAGATATTAGTCGATGATCACACTCGATTGCATACCTTGTCTTCTGGCACACTCGCTAAAAGCGATGCGAAGGGCCGGCGTGCCGAAGGGGTCTGAAAAAGAGCTTTTCGAGAACGCGCTGGGCGAGGCTAAAATCATGCTCGACGGCTCGCCCGCACCGATAGCTGCGGCAGCGATCTATCGACTTATCTCGGAAAAAACGGGGAACAACGATCCTTTTCGTGATTTCAAGAAAAAGTCCACGGCGATGGCTCTGGAAATATTGCCGCGCCTTCGTGAAATGGTCACGGCCTCGGACGATCCTTTTGCCCGCGCGATAGAATTCTCGATAGCCGGAAACGCAATCGATCTCGTGAAGATGGAAGAGAGCGACCTCGGCGGGATTATCGATTTACTGGAGAAATCCGAATCGGGCGAATTCGTTTCTGAGGATATTTCCGCGTTGGAGAGTGAGATTTTTGGCGCAGACAGCGTTTTCGTGATAGGCGACAACGCCGGAGAAACGGTATTCGACCGCCTTTTTCTCGAGTTGATTAACGGGCCAAAGGTCTATTACGGCGTGCGCGGCGGCCCGGTATTGAACGATGCAACGGCGAAAGAAGCCGAAGAATCCGGAATTGGCGAGATAGCCGAGATAATTTCGAGCGAGTCGGCAATTCCGGGAACTGTTCTTGAAAAGGTGGGCGAAAAATTCCGAAAGATATTCGACGAAGCGGACGTCGTAATCGCAAAAGGCCAGGGGAATTTTGAGACGCTGGACGAATCCCCGAGGCCCATATATCACCTTTTCAAAGCTAAATGCGAACCAATAGCCGAGCGGGTCGGCTGCAACGTGGGTGATTTTATCGTCTGGAAAAATTCACCAAATAACATTTAATTATTGGAGGAAAAATGGAAAATCCAACTAACAGAGGCATGGGACGCGGCGGCGGAGGACGCGGCGGTCAGGGTGGCAATCGTCCCGGTTCGGGACCGGGCGGATATTGTGTTTGCCCGAGCTGCGGCCACAAAGTTACGCATGGGGCAGGAGTGCCTTGCTACACGGTCAAATGCCCCAAATGCGGGGCGCAAATGGTGAAGGAATAAGGTAAAGAAGGTAATGGGTAAAAGGTAATAGGTAAATAGGTAAAAGGTAATAGGTAATAGGTGCCCCACACCGCCCCACCCTCTGGATTCCGGGTCAAGCCCAGAATGACAGGTTAGTTGGGTGGGTCTTGACATTTGAGCTTTACTATCGAGCCTTTCTCACGCTGAATTCAATTATGGATATCTAAAAAAGCGTGAACAACGCCGGGATATCCCACAAATAACTAAATAACCACAAGGAGGTTAATTATGCCGGGTGGAGACAGAACAGGACCCGAAGGAATGGGTCCCATGACTGGCGGAGGATTTGGTTACTGCGCCGGTAACGACCGACCGGGTTATCCGGTGAATGCCGGAGGCAGAGGCTTCGGTAGAGGCTTTGGACGGGGGCGCGGTTTTTTCGGAAGACCTTTCGGGCTTGGAATGGCCAGGAGGAACGGATGGAGAAATCGCGGCTACAATCCGGTATCAGAACCGTATTATGCTAATCGCCCTTATTCCCCAACGAAGGAAGAAGAGCGCGGCATGATTCGGAGCAATATCGAATTGCTCAAGAGCGATCTCGAGGCTCTGCAAGCACGTCTGACTGAACTCGAAAAAGAATAACCAAAATCGGGATAGGCGGGTTGTCTCGACGACCCGCCTAAAATAGGGATCAAGGATTCAAGGGTTCAAGGGTTCAAGTGTTTTTGTATTTCCCTTGACCCCTCGAACCCTTGATCCCTGGAACCCTTATTTCAATAACATAGAAGCACTTTCCATAATCTACAATAATTGTTCGGGTGGAATTTGTGAAATATGCGAGTTAGGAGGATGCCTATGAACAAGGCATATATCGATACTAAAAATTGCACCGGTTGTGGTGAATGTGTCCCCGCATGTCCACGAGGATGTATAGCGATTATCGACGGGAAAGCGGTCATAAATGAAGAAGATTGCGTGGGTTATATGGCGTGCGCTGCAGTTTGCCCCGAGGATGCGATAATCTTGACAGTCGAAACTCAAATTATCCCAAATCAGGAACAAACACAAGGGGAAATAATATCTGTTAGCCCAAATGCTATCGAGACTTCCGGAACCGGATCCACAATAGTAAAAATCGGAAAATTCCTTGTGCACTCGGCAATCGCTTTGCTCTCGTCTCCACGTGTGGTCAATGCAATTTTTGGCGAAAGTGACGGTAAAGGTTCGAAAAAAGTAACGGGCAATGGAAAGGGTGCGGGAAGAGGCCTTGGAAGAGGACGCGGAAGAGGTCGTGGTGCTGGAGGGAGAAAAAACCGGTGAAAGTAGCTATTTCAAGCAAATTTTAAATTCCATTTGAAAAGGAGGCAAGCGTGCCGTGGATTGACAAAGAACTATGCACAGGTTGTGGAATTTGTATCGACGAATGCCCGGTGGATACTATTGTATTGGTCGGTGACGAGGCCGAAATCGAAATGGATGGCTGTATCCGATGTGCTATCTGTCACGATGTCTGTCCTCTGGATGCGATTAAACACGATTCGGAAAAAGTAGATGAGTGGATTGAAGAGAAAGTCCGGGGCGCGGTTAGAAATAGGGAATTATGCGAAAAGCTTTCAGGGAATCCTCGGGATGGCAAAGACAGTTTGGAAAGGACGATTAAAAGTTATAAGCGGGACGTATTTATATTACAGAAAGCGATTGAAAAGCTGGAAGATTTATTTAAGACATTATGATGCAAAACCAAGAAAAAAAATAGAAAGGAAGTTAAATGCCTATTTACCTTTATAAATGCGAAAAATGTGGAAAGGTTTTCGAGCAGCTTGTTATGAAAGCGTCGGAAAAGCCGAAGTGCAGCAAGTGTGGAAGTTCAAACCTGAAAAAGCTGCCCACTACATTCGGAGTAAAGATGGGGGCATCGGGAAGCGGTGGCTCCTGTCCTACGGGAACCTGCTCATTAGGCTGATGAAAATTGCAATAGCAAGCGGCAAGGGCGGCACCGGCAAAACCACACTCGCAACCAATCTGGCCTACTGCCTCGATAAATCCGGCAGGAAAACCACTCTGCTGGATTGCGACGTCGAAGAGCCGAACGCCCACCTTTTCTTCAAAATCGAAGATATAGAAAATGTTGTTATCGGCATGCCGATTCCGAAACTTATCCCCGAAAAATGCACCTCCTGCGGGATTTGCGGCGATGTCTGCCGATACAGCGCTATCGTGAATATCGGGAAACTCACGCTGATACATCCCGGGATGTGCCACGGCTGCACGGCCTGCTGGGAACTCTGCCCGACCGGCGCGCTCGAGCAATCGGAGAAGCCGCTGGGGAAGGTCATCTCCGGCTCCGTCAGCGGATTGAAAATCTCATACGGGGAATTGGATATCGGCGAGATGTCCGGGAACAGGCTAATCAAGGCGGTCAAAGAGAAAGCGAAAAACTTGGCGATAAACATAATCGACGCGCCGCCGGGGACTTCATGCCCCGTGGTCGAGACGCTCAGCGATGTCGATTTTGTGGTGTTCGTCGCGGAACCGACGCCCTTCGGACTGGCGAATCTGAAATCGATATTCAAATTGGTGAAAAATCCCGGCACGCCATCGGGGGGGGTTACAACCCGCCCCACCCCGCGGGAGGAGGGCCTGATCAAACCCTA
>DAOWNU010000172.1 GCA_030642425.1 bacterium
CCGCGAGCGTGATAACCCTCGAATCGACCGTGTCGCCGGTGAAAAGAGAATCGCCGCCCTCGGTGAGCACGGAATATATTTCGATAGTGTCCTCATCGACGAGAGTTTCGAGGAAGCTGTTGTCGATATTCTCCTCGAAGAAATACTCTTCTGGCTCCGGCTCGGGTTCCGGCTCGTCCTCGCTGCATCCCGCGAGGAACAGGCCCATCGCAAGAAGGGCGACAATAGCGCCCAGATACAAAAACATCTTCATTCTCTTCATTTCAGCCTCCTGTTGAATTGTGTTTATTTGTATCTACGTTTTTACTAATATAAAACCTAATTTGAAAAAAACAAGTTTAATTATTCTTATTTAATAATTAATTATATAGTAGGTCGATTGCCGTTTCGCGGGTGGGTCTCAGACCCTCTACTAGGGGAATATCATCGGTTTCAATCGCGTAGGGGAGGGCCTATGTGCCCTCCCGTTGGGAAGCACACACCCGTGGGTCTTCCCTTTATGCCCTACGGGAATACTACATTTTTTATCCGCTGACCCGCCGAATCCGCCGAAGGCGGTTGAGGCCGAACGCGCCGCCGCGTGGCGCCCGACGAAGGAAATCCAATATTGGTCTTGCGGTGAGGGCCAAATAGAGTTATTTTCCATGTGTAACGAAGGAGAAAAATGAAAAGAACCGAAGCGCTGCAACTTATCGAAGAACATGTCTCGAAAAAGAACCTTGTGAAACACATGCTCGCCGTGGAGGCCGCGATGAGGGCTTTGGCCGAACGCCTCGGCGAAAACCCGGAAAAATGGGCGCTCGCGGGGCTTCTGCACGATCTCGACTACGATTACACGGTGGACGATTTCGCGCGGCACGGCAGATTGACCGCGGAAATTCTGGAGAAAAAGGGAGTGCAGCCGGAGATAATCCGGGCAATAAAGGCACACCCCGCGCATGAGGACTGCCAGCCGGAGTCGCCGATGGACTGGGCGCTGCACGCTGTCGATGGCCTGACCGGGCTTATCGTGTCGGCCACGCTGATGCATCCCGATAGGAAACTGAACTCCGTAACCACGGAATTTATTATGCGCCGCTTTGGCGAAAAGCGGTTTTCGGCCAATGTAGATCGCGATCAGATCCGAAAATGCTCGGAAATTGGCCTGAGTCTCGACGAGTTTGTGAAGATCGCGCTCGGGGCGATGCAGTCTATCGACAAAGAATTGGGGTTTTAGCCGGTGACGAATTCACCGAAAAGCGGTCGCCCCGGCAGGATATTGGCCTGGGCGATGTTCGATTTTGCGAATACGATTTTTTCGATGAACGTCGTGTCGCTGTATTTCGCGGTCTATATCGTGGACGACCTCGGGCAGGCGCCGATATTTTACAGCATCGCCACGAGCATTTCGATGTTGATAGTGGTGCTTGCGTCCCCTTTTCTCGGTCAGCGCACCGATGTTGTTGGTAGGCGAATGCCTTTCCTTGTCGTCTCGACACTAATTTGCTGTCTGGCAACTGCCTGTATCGGTTTTGCCGCGAATTCCACATTGTCCGTGACGGCCATACTCGCGCTGTTCGTTGTCGCGAACGTCGGTTTCCAGCTTGGATTGGTTTTTTACAACGCGCTCATGCCCTCTGTCGCTCCGCCCGTCATGATGGGCCGTGTCAGCGGGATAGGTGTCGCGCTGGGCTATGTCGGCTCGATAGTCGGGATGATACTTGTGATGCCCTTTAACGAGGGCGCCCTTTTCGGCTGGGACGTGCCGTTTATACAGGGCGGCGGTCGCACCGCAACTTTTATCCCCACGGCGATACTCTTTTTCCTTTTCGCCCTGCCCACTTTCTTTTTCTTGAAGGAAAAAAAAGAACCGCATCCCGTTCCGCCGGGCACGAATCCACTGAAGAGGATACTCGAAACATTGCGCGATTCGAGCAAATATCCCGGTATCCGAAAATACCTTCTGGCAACATTTCTTTTTCAGGAGGGTATCCAAACGGCGATAATGTTCATGGCGGTTTATACGGAAAAGGCCATGCACATGCCCGACTCGTCGAAGGTTTCATTCTTCATCGTTTCGACAGTTGGCGCGGCTCTTGGCTCGATATTTTTCGGCAGGTTCGTCGATAGAATCGGCCCCAAACGCACGCTGGAATTCGTTCTGGTCGGATGGGTCGTCTGTTTGTTCCTGCTTTTGCCAATTAAGACCGAAATGCCTTTCTATATTGTAGGGGCGATAATCGGCGCGCTGATGGGCGGCATACCCACTGCCGCGAGACCGCTTCTTATCGAGCTTTCGCCGCCCGGGACGGTTGGACGGTTTTTCGGGCTGTATTCACTCTCCGGCAAGGCCGCGGCGATAGTCGGGCCGCTTATCTGGGGGATTATCATACTCGTTTTCGAGCGGTTCGGCGATCAGGTGGCCTATCGCGCCGCTATCGTATCGCTGGCAATATTGATCGGCTCGGGCTGGCTCGTAATTCGTTCGCTCGTTGTGTCGGGAAAAAATTCGACTTCCTATCCGTCGCAAACACAAGCCGGTCGTTGAGCGGAGCCGAAACGTAAGGCGGCTTGGAGGCCGCCTTTTTTTTGTATTGTCATTTCGAGAAGGGCATAGCCCGACGAGAAATCTTTAATGAACGAGGGAAAAGATTTCTCGCTACGCTCGAAATGACAGGACGGGAATAGCGGTCGGCTGTATATAGGCTATCGAAAAAAAAAGCGCCGCATATAGCGGCGCTTTCTCCCCTCTCTTCAAAGGGAATTTTTAACCCGCCAAATCCTACTTTACTAAAACTATCTTTCCGGTGAATTTCATTTCGCCCATAGAGATGCTATACAAATACGTTCCGCCGGGCAATGCTCCGGCCTCGAAATTCAGAACGTGCTCTCCGGTCGCGACATCCTTATTCTCGCCGAAAACCATTCTTCCGGTCAAATCGTAGAAACGCACGATCATCAAACCGCCCTGCGGCGCGTAAATATTGAATCGAGCCGATGAGTTGAAGGGATTGGGATATGCGGAGCCGACCGAGAATTTTTCCGGAAGTTTATTGCCCGGGTCTTCGCCGGGTTTTTCCTCGATAGACATGGAAGTGCCCATGAGCGAACCGATAAAACCGGCGCAATTTTCGTATGTGCCGCCGGAAGACATGCAAATCACCGTTTGCCCTATCGAGGCCAGATTGCTATAGCCGCCACCAGATATCGTGCCCCCGCCGTTGTCCTGAACATGGACCTTTTCCTCGATTGCCACTGCGGAAATACCGAACAGGAAGATGAATAAAGATAAAATCGCTAACGTTCTCATAATAACCTCCGGGAAAGATGCCACTCTTGTAATATGAATATATTCAATTTTCCGTGTCGGGCAAGTAGTTTTTTTTAAGAAGGTAATAGGTAAAAGGTAATAGGTAAAAGTGCCCCACCGCACCGCTGGGGGAAACCACAGAGGGCGCAGAGGAAGAAGAGGGAATAAGGAAAGATTCAATTCAAAATGATCAATTAGCAATTAGCAATGCAAAATTTCCCCGCCCCGCCACCCCTCTGGATTCCGGCCTTCGCCGGAATGACGATGTGGGGATTGCGCTGGTTCTCCTCGCAACGATGCTCCGCGTCGTTGTGTTTTTCCCGACGCTCCGCGTCATCTTCCCTACCCTCTCGACACAGAGCGTAGGAACGAGAAATTTTGTTGAGCTACGCAAGAGGTTATACTTGAAAATAGAAAAACCCCTCGACAACGAGGGGCTTTTCTAATCCGCAGTATTTGTATTACTACACTACCGTTTGAGTTCCAGAACAATGCTGTTGTTGCCAACGATCCAGGCGTGGTTTGCGTCGAGAATGGATATTTCGTTCAATGTTTCTTCGCTAAAGCCCTCTTTCTGGCGATACCATGTCTCGCCGCCGTCGATTGTATGCAAGATATAGCCGAACATACCGGCAATCCAGCCAATCTCGGCGTCGATAAAGGCCACCGATTTGAAAACGCTGCTGCTATGAGCCGGCAGTTCCAGAGATGTCCAACTATTCCCGCCATTGGTGGTTTTCAAGACTGTGCCCATGCTCCCGCAGACATAGCCGATGTTAGCATCGACCATGTCGATGTCCATAATCGACTGTTCCGTTCCCGACGTTAGCTGTGTCCACGAAACCCCGCCGTTGGTGGTTTTTAGAATTGTGCCTCCCTGGCCGCAGGCGAAAGCGACATCCGAGCTTATGACATCGAGGCCGAAAAGCTCGACAGACACGCCGGATTCCTGAGAATTGTGCCAATCGGACGAGTGCAGTATCAATCCGAAATTGCCCACCGCCCATCCGTCGCCGTCGTCGCTGAACTCGATTTTGTTCAATCGGTAACCCGACAGGCTGTCGATCATCTCCCATGTGTCGCCGCCATTGCTCGTAAATAATATCGTCGCGGTCGTATCGATAGGATCGTTTAAAGAGAACCCGACCGCCCAGCCATCGTCGGCATCGGCGAAATAAATATCCTGCAGAGACCGTGAGGTATTCGCGTCCTGATGTATCCACATTCTTCCGGCGTCGGTCGTATGGGCAATTCTGCCCGATTTTCCGACAAGCCAACCCTCATCGGGGCTGACAAAATGGATACCGTTGAGATCGACACCGAGGCCGTAACTGCGGAAATTCCACGTTTCACCGCCGTCTTCGGTTATCTTTATCGCTCCGCTTCCACGGGATACGTCGTCCCCGACAAGCCAGCCCTCGTCGGCGTTGTAGAAGGCTATGTCGTTAATATCGCCGGTCACATCGATATCCACAAGATCCCAGTTGGCGCCGGCGTCCACTGTTTTGGCGACTGTCCCGCCCGTGCCGATCACCCATCCGTTATTGGCGTCGATAAACTCGATTTCACGCAGAGCGCCGCCGGTTCCAAGAACTCTAATCAGGCTTCTTGTTATTGTGCTCTCCGCAATTTCGACGGAATATATCTCGCCGCCCTCGCCAATCATAATACCGTTGTCATCGTCGAAGAAATGAAGCTCGTAGAATTTTGCGGGGGTTTCCAGAACCAGCATGTCCCAGCTTCCGGAGTCGCCACCGTCCGTGGAACGGAATACGTAGAACTCTTCGTCGGAATCCAGCGAATCGCCCAATATATAAATAAGGTCCGCGGTCGGCGCAAAGCCGCCGTAGAAAGTGATGGCACTCTGAGTAATATAAAGTGTGGTATCGAGAACCCAGGTTGTATCGTTAAGTGAATCTACTATTGCAAGGCTGTCGTAGAAATGTCCAATCCCCATATTTATATGGTCCCATGTGGCGCCGTCGTCCACAGAACGGAGCAAAACGCCCTGGGTTCCCGTGGCGATCAGCGGATTGTCCTCGCCC
>DAOWNU010000052.1 GCA_030642425.1 bacterium
TAACGAATAGATCGTCCATTGTAACGAATAGATCGTCCATTTGAAAGAACAGATCGTCCATTCGAACGAACAGATTGTCTATTGGAACGAATAGATTGCTTAAATGAACACGTAGATTGCCCGAACGAACGCGTAGATTCATCACCCGGAATCGCTTTTTTCGGGGGAAACCACATCGATTGCACTCAACAGAAAAGCCCCGACAGATATTGCCGGGGCTTTTTTAGACGTATCGATATTGCAGAATCAGATGCCGGGGCATTGCGCGACAATAGCCGAATCGAGGCCCTTGTCTCTGTAAGCCTTGTTGAAATATGCGAGGAAATCCTCGCTCAATTTCCGCGCGCGGAGATCGTAATCGTCCTTGTCCGCCCACGTGTTTCTCGGCCAGAGGACTTCCGCCGGGACGCCTGGACAGGTTGTCGGCACGAAAACCTTGAATAGCGTGTCCTGCTTATACTCGACATCTTTCAGCGCGCCGGATATCGCGGCCTCGACCATCGCGCGCGTTAGGTCGATATCCATCCGCTTGCCGACACCGAAAGGCCCGCCGCTCCAGCCCGTGTTCACAAGATAGACCGTGGTTCCGTGCTCGCGCATTCTCCCGCCGAGCATCGAGGCATAGTCGTCCGGGTTGCGCGGCATGAAAGGCTGGCCGAAAAACCGGCTGAACGTCGAAACCGGCTCGACAATGCCGGTCTCCGTGCCGGCGAGTTTGCTCGTGTAACCCATCAGGAACCAGAACATCGCCTGCTCCGGAGTGAGTTTCGAGACCGGCGGCAGGATACCATTGGCGTCCGCGGTGAGGAACAGGATCGTTTTCGGATGGCCGGAAACGGAGCTTGGCTTAATATTGGTAAGATAGCGAAGCGGGTAGCTCGCGCGCGAGTTCGGCGTGATACGGTCGTCGTAGAAATCGAAAATGCCGTTCGGATAGACCATCGCGTTCTCGACTATCGCGCCGTGTTCGAGATAGTTGTCGTCGTGCAAAATGGCGTTGTAAATCTCCGGCTCCTTTTTGCTCGACAGGTCGATCAGCTTGGCATAACATCCGTTCTCGAAATTCGCGATACCCCTTTCCGACCAGCCGTGTTCGTCGTCGCCGAGAAGCGCCCTGCCGGGGTCGGCCGAGAGCGTCGTTTTGCCGGTGCCGGAAAGCCCGAGGAGCAGCGCGCAATCGCCGCTCTCGCCCTCGTTTGCGGAGCAATGCAAGGGCAGAATGCCCTCGCCGGGGAGCATGTAGTTCATAACCGTGAACATGAGCTTTTTCACGCTGCCGCCGTAAGCCGAACCGACAATCACACCGAGCCTGCGGTCGAAATCCATCGCGACAATCATGTCGGAGGTTTTGCCGTCGGGGAGGACACGCAGGCGGCCCGCATAGCGCTCCGGGTCGAGTTTGTCGTATGGAACGACGATCAGGTTGAACGGGTTATCGGCGAAAATGCTTCGGTTCAATTCCTCCGGCACGGGGCGGAACATGTTGTCGGTGAAAAGGGCGGTCAAAGCCTGATCGGTCACGGCCCGCACGGGGAGAGCGTAGGCGGGATCGGCGCCGATAACCCTGTCCGTAACGTATATCCGGTCTTTTTCGGCGATCATATCGAGCGCGTCCGCCATCGCCATATCGAACGTCGTTTCATCGATAGGGATATTGTTCGGGCTGTCCCAATCGATATTGGCCTCGCTCTCCGGCCTTCGGACAATCACCGTGTCTTTCGGGCTTCTGCCGGTGGATTCGCGTGGCGTCCATGTCGCCAGAGCGCCGTGTCGCGAGACGATACATTCGCCGCGCCCGACAGCCTCACGGATCATAAAATCCCGAGGGGGGTTCGCTTTGACATCCGAATGCCCTTTCACCACTTCCGAAATTTTCTTTTTCCAATCCATGGCTTCTCCTAAGTTTATTTGTTTTCAATCGCGTTGAAATGATAGTCAGGCGCATCTTATTTGTCAAAGGAAATTTTTTCGCCGCACCGCTCTATGGTTTAGTGTAAGGTGCAGGCGCTCCGCGTCCATCGTGTTGTTCTTTACATTTTTTATATTTCGTAGAGTCGGGTTCCCTTCGACTCCGCTCAGGGAACGCGAAATACCGGTCGTTGAGCGGAGCCGAAACGACGAACGGGCGCGCCACCGTCGCGCCCCTACGGGAATTTATAACCTCCACAACCCGCGGGGGATAATAATCGTTTGCGCGGGAGAAATAAGAAGGTATTGTGTAAAAGGTAATAGGTAATAGGCCCCCTTCCCTGCACCGGGGCGAAAATTGTGAATTTGAACAAGGGGTTGTTACCCCTTGTTGACGCCCATTTTACCGTAAGTTCTTTGTAATCAATGAATTAAACGCGTTGCAATGTCCATAAATAGCGATGCAGAGACCGAAATGAGCAAAACATTATCAGGAATGAGCGGCGCAGTCAAGAAATGTAGCGACGCAATGGCCAAATGTAGCAAAACATTATCAGAACATCGCGTCGCAGTCAAGAAAAATCGCGCTGCAATAACCAAATGTAGCAAAACATTATCAGAATGTAGCGGCGCAGTCAAGAAATGTAGCGCCGCAATAACCAAAAATCGCTCCGCAGAATCCAAAAGTCGGCTACGCGCGGACATTGCGGAGCGAAAAACCGGCGCTGCAGAACGCCAAATCGAAAGGGAATCACGATGCTTAAAAACAACAGCTTTACACGCGATGACGACAATGCAAGGCGCGAACGGCTCGTCCTGTTTTCCGCTAATATCGGCGATTTTGCCGTCGAATTCGGCCTTTCAGTCGATAAACTCGCCGCCTCGGAAGGCGCCTTCGCCCTGTGGGTCGATCCATTCGCCTCAAAGTTTGAGGATGGGTTATGATATTACGCAGTTTTCCCGAAAAAATTCGCCCCTCCAAATAAGAATATTGACTTATGCCTCCCGCGAGTATAAGATAGGGGCATGAAAAACGAATATAGAAAAACAACTCTCGACAACGGACTGCGGGTGCTGTCCCTACCCGCGGAGGGCAGGGCCGGAGTGGCTATCGGCGTTTGGATCGACGCCGGCAGCCGGGACGACCCTTCGGGACGGGAGGGAATGGCGCATCTGACCGAGCACCTTATGTTCAAGGGCACGGAGAAGCGCACGGCTCTTCAGATTTCGCGGGAATTGGAGCGAGTCGGCGGCAGCGGCGACGCATACACTTCACGCGAGGAGACCTGTTACTACGCCTATCTTCCGGGGGAGCATCTCCCGCTTGCGCTCGATATTATCGGCGATATGATCGCCCACTCGAAATTCGAGGGGGAAGTTTTTCAACGGGAGATTCGGGTCGTTCTGGAGGAGATGGCCGAGATCGACGATTCCACTCAGGAAACCGCGCACGAGCAGTTCCCAAAAATGCTTTTCGGCGATCATCCTCTGGGGGCGGCGATAATCGGCCTTCCGCACACTGTCGGCGTGATCACGCCGGACGAGATAAAGGGATTTCTCCGGGAGAACTACACCTCGAATAATACCGTGGTTGCGGCGGCGGGCAATGTCGATCACGACACGCTTCTTGCGCTGTCGAACCGATTTATCAAGCTGCCGAAAAGCGCGGGCAATTCGGGGCGGGTTCCGCCGGAGGCAATCCCCATGAACAAGATGAGATTCCTACACAGGGAGTCTTCGCAGGTCAATATCGTTCTCGGCGGCCGGACTTTCGCTTTCGAGGATATGAGGCGATATCCGCTTGCCGTCCTGAATAAGGTCCTCGGCGGCGGCGCTTCGAGCCTGCTTTTTCAGCGTATCCGTGAGGATTATGGTATAGGTTACAACGTTCATTCATTCATCGAATATTACCACGACGCTGGCTTGTGGGGCGTTTTCGCCGCTGTGGAGCGGAAAAACGTGACGGTTTTTTTCAGGCTGTTGAAAGAGATACTCAACGACCTTTCGGAAAAGGGGATCGAGGAGGAAACGCTTAATAATATCGTGTCGGGGCTTTCCGGCAGGCTTCGTCTCCAGAAAGACGCTATCAGCGCGCCGCTCAATCGTCTGGCGGAGAACGAGTTGCAGTTGGGCAGATACATTCCTGTCGAGGAGAGCCTCGGGAATCTCCGAAAGGTGACGGTGGAAGAAATACGGAAACTGGCACGCAAATTGTTCGATCCTTCGACTATCTCCGGTGTCGCGGTCGGGCCTGTAGATAATAAATATTGTCCCGATTGGCTCACTCCGGGGAGGGAAGCGTCGATATGACCGAAAAGCCGCATGTGAAAATAAAGATTTTGCGGGATGGCGCTGTCCCGCCGGGGATAATGAGCGCGCATTCCGCCGGCGCCGATCTCTCCGCTTGTATCGGGGAGAATATCGATATCGGGCCGGGCGAATGGCGCAAAATCCCCACCGGCCTGTCTTTCGAGATTCCGGCCGGTTTCGAGGGCGAAATCCGCCCGAGGAGCGGCCTCGCGGCAAAATATGGGATCACGTTGCTCAATTCGCCGGGGACTATCGACGCCGATTACAGGGGCGAGGTGAATGTGATAGTCGTGAACCACGGCAAGGGGCCGTTCACGATAGCAAACGGCGACAGAATCGCTCAAATCCTGATAAGGCCGATTTCCAGAGCGGAATTTGAAATTGTGGAGGAACTCACCGAAACGACCCGTGGCGAAGGCGGGTTCGGAAGTTCCGGCAGATGAACCGTAAGGAGCCGGATTGTTCGAGACACTGAAAAAGATCGCGTTCGAGAGGGTCGGCGGGACGGAGGAAGAGCTTAGGGCGCTCGGGATTCTCGCCGATGAGATACGCAAGCGCGGACTCGAGCCGAAACTCGAGCCGTTCGAGGTGAAAACATTCCGCGCGGGCAAGGGCACGGTGGAATTGGCCGGAGACCCGCCGGTCGGTTTCGATGTAAATCCGGTCGGCCTGTCCGGATCGTGCGATATCACCGGCAGGGCGCAATATATCGAGCCTGCGAAGCTGGATTATGCCCGATGCGAACCGGGGTGTATCGTCCTTCTGCCGCCGCATTTGAATTATGACATTTACCGGAACCTCGTGAGGTTGAAGGTCGCCGGTTTTCTCCTCGTCCACAACCCCGGCAAAACCCCGGGATTCCCGATAATCCGGCACGCCTTTATCGAGAAATTCGGGAAAATCCCCGGAGCCGTGATAAGCTACGAGGGCGGCCGGAAAATAATATCCCGCAAGGACGCTGTTGTTCGACTTCACACCGAGCAGGAGGAATTTGTCGGCACAAGCCATAATCTTTTGGCCGTTATCCCCGGCGAGAACGAAGACGAGGAGATAATCCTCGGCGCGCACGCCGACAGCGTGGCAAGCTCCCCCGGCGCGGTGGACAACGGCTCCGGCTGTGTCGAACTTCTCGGCCTGCTGGGACATTTTGCGAAAAACAAGCCCGTGCGGACGCTGCGTTTCTGTTTCTTCGGGAGCGAGGAACTCGGCCTGCTGGGCAGCAGGGAATATGTCCGGGCGCACGAGAGCGAACTCGGCAAGGTCCGCCTGATGATAAATCTCGACCTCGGCGGCGATATTTTCGGCGAGAACAGGGTAATAATCACCGGCTCCAATGAATTGACCAACTATATCGACTCGCGCAACAAACTGCGCGGCATGGGATTACGCGTTACAAGAGGAATTTATTCCAGCGACAATATGCCTTTCGCACGGGCGGGGATTCCCGCGATAAGTTTCGGCAGATCGGGACTGGGCGCTTCGATGGGCCATTCCGCCGACGACGATATCCGCAATGTCAACGAGGCCTCTCTGCGCTCGATGGCCAATATCGCCCTTGCCTTTGCCGGGGAAATGGCCGATGCCGAAGTTTTCCCGTTCGAGCGCAAGGTGCCGGATGATATTAAGGATGAGATAGAAAAATATTTCCGCGAACGATCCGGTGATGGGGCGTGATATGAGATTTATCAAGAAAATATTGCTTTTTATAGCTTTTATAAGCGCGGCCCTCGGAACTGTTTCCGGCCTGCCCGAGGCTGTCCGCACGAGGGCGCCGCTTACCGCCGATCGCCCCGATCTCGCGCATTTCTGCGATTCGGATGGCGGGCATTTCCGAATATGGTATAGCCTGCAGGCCGAAGACCCGACCAACGCTATCGATCCGACCGACAACGACGGCAACGGTATCCCGGACTGGGCCGAAAATGCCGGTAGGTTCCTCGAAAGGACGTGGGCCTGCCTCGTGGATACGCTCGGCGCTCGGCAGCCTATCCCGGATATGGGAATCGGCGGCAACGACAGGGTGGATATGTATTTCCTCGACCTTTCGGGAACCATGTTCGGCCCCGGCACATACGGCATGACCTATCTCGACAGCATTCTGCCCGACGGCTCCGCGACTGCGTTTATCGCTATCGAAAACGATTTCGAGCCGGAGCATTTCCCAAATTATGTCGGCAGGGAAGAGGATGCGCTCGCTGTAACCTGCGCCCACGAATTTTTCCACACAGTTCAATTCGCCTACGGTTTCAACTTGAGCGTTTGGCTATGGTGGATGGAGGCCACGGCGGTTTGGTCGGAGGAGCGAAACTACCCCGAAATAAACGACTATTTATACTACCTCGCCAATTTTCAGGGCTATCCATCGACCGGACTCGACGACGACGATCCCTCGGGCCGGATATACGGCGCCTGCCTTTTCCCGTTATATATCTCGCAAAATTACGGGGATAGCGCGATTATCGATATATGGGAAAATGTCTCCGAATCCGCGGTTTATTCGGGGATAAAATCCTGGGCCGATTCGCTGGAGTTGACGCTCGACAACCTCTACGGCGATTTCGCGCGCTGGAATCTTTACGTGGGCGATAATTCCCGCGAATGGTGCTATCCCGACGCCGCGCTTATGCCCGAACCGGAGATTATTTTGCCGTCCGCGATGCCGGAAGAACTGACCGGCGGCGGCGGCGCGCTATATATCGACCTGACCGGGCTGTTCGGCCTGCCGGAAGGGCATCACGGCGGAGGCTGGGCCGAAATGCAGCAGATAGATACCGTCTATGCCGCCCTCGAGGGCGTCGCGCCATCCGCCAATTCCGACACGGAAGACACCCTCGTCTATATTTCTCCGGGGCCGGACACGATCCCCGGCATCTGGAGATTCGACAACATGATAGCAATTCTGGCGAACATGGACATGATCTATATCCACGACGCCGATCTGGGAGCGCTCACATACGGCCCCGCGCCATCGGCAAAGGTCGAGATGGAGAAAAGCATCGCCCTGCCCCCTTACCCAAATCCATTCGTTAACGCCCCGGGCCGGATGATCTATTTCCCATACTCGATAGACCTCGACACACCGATACGCCTTACAGTGTGGGCATCCTCCGGCGACCTTGTTTTCGACGAAAGCAGCGAAACGAGCAAGGGCCTTCACCTGACAACTCGCGGCGCGTTGGGCTGGGAACCGTCAAATATGTCCGGCGAAAATCTCGCGGACGGCGTTTATATCTACAGGCTCGCTATCGAGGGCGATAGCCATATTGGAAAAATATCGATTATCAACGAATAACGGAGGAAAAAATGAACTGGAAACTGCTCGAAGAGCTTTGCAATACACCCGGCGTTTCGGGGCACGAGAAAGCGGTTGCGGATATATTCCGCGGGGAAATCTCCGCGTTCACTTCGGAGATAACCACCGACGCCGTGGGCAATGTTATCGCGCACATCCCCGGCGACGGCCCGCGCGTCGCTCTCGACGCCCACTCCGACGAGGTGGGTTTTATCGTCTCCCATATCGACGAGGCCGGATTTGTCAGGGTGATCCCGCTCGGTGGAATCGACCCGCGTGTATTCTACGCGCAAAGGGTTGTCGTCCACGGCTCGGAACAACTAAAAGGCGTTGTCGGCGCGGTGCCGCCGCATCTTCTTTCGAAAGACGCCGACCGCGACAAGTCTGTCCCGATAAATGAGGCCTTTATCGACCTCGGCATGAACGCAGAAACCGTTCACGAGAAGGTCAGGGTGGGCGATATTGTCACGTTCGACAGCAAGTTCGAGGATGTCGGCGAGGCGTTTATCGGGAAGGCTTTCGACGACCGGATCGGCATTTTCACGATGATCGAGGCGGTCCGCGCGGCGAAAAAAATAGACTGCGATCTATATCTTGTCGCGGCGGTTCAGGAGGAACGCGGGCTTCGCGGTGCGGTATGCGCCGCAAGGGCTGTCCGGCCGGAGATTGCGCTTGCGCTCGAAGGCACTGTGGCCAACGATCTCCCCGGAGTTCCGCCGCATAAGCAATTCGCCCGGCAAAAATTCGGCCCCGAACTGCGCCTCACGGACAGGCTGCTTATCGCCGACCGCGCGCTGGTCGATTTTCTTGCGGAACTCGCCGATAAAAACGGCATCCCGAAGCAATTCACCGTGAAATCGATGGGCACCACCAACGCCTCCGCGATACAGACTTCCACAGTCGGCACGAGGGTTGCCGCGATCTCGGTTCCGGTCAGGTATATCCACGGCCCCAACGGCCTCGTGCGCAAGATCGACATCGAGCATCAGGTTAAGCTTGTTACCGCCTTTTTGGAAAGCGCGGGCAATGCCGCCTGAAAGATTCAATACAAAATGAGCAATTAGCAATGCAAAATACCACACCGCCCCCGGCGGTGCGGCGGCATCTATCATAGTGCAGCGATTGCCGTGCTTATCCGCTGGCACGCCTCCCGCTACGTGCGATTTGGAATAACCTTACACGATTTCGCACGCGACAGCCGCGCCAGCGAGATAGGAAATATTAAATATCAAACATCAAATATCAAAATTACATATCAAAAATCAAAATGAAAAAGGGGCGACCTTTTAGTCGCCCCCATTCTGCAAAGGTGCGGTGCGGGGCACTTTTGCATTGCTAATTGCTCATTGCTAATTTTGCAA
>DAOWNU010000282.1 GCA_030642425.1 bacterium
ATATATGGGGCGAACTGAAGGGATATTTAGACGGAGAAAAACGATTTTTAGGTGAAGGAATTGGATTCAGAGGATCTCAGAATGACATTTTGCTTCATAAAAACCCTATTCTGTCATCTAAAAATGGCATTCGTCCACCTCAGAACGGCATTTTGCTTCATAAAAACCCCGTTCTGTCATCTAAAAATGGCATTTGCCCACCCCGGAAAGAAAATCGATTGGTCCTTTTAACCGAATAATTCACCTTTTTCAGCAATCACTATTCAGTAACTTTTGAATAAATTCCCTCATTAGCTCGAACGCTATCGCCCGATGGCTGATGCTGTTCTTTTCCCCGGCGGATATCTCCGCCAGCGATCTGCCGTCGGGCAGGAGGAATACAGGGTCGTAGCCGAAACCACCCGTCCCTTTCGGCTCGAAGGCAATTCGGCCATAGAGCCGCCCCTCGCAAGTAATTTCTTTGCCATCGGGCAGGACCAGAGCGGCGACACATATAAAATATGCGGTTCTTTTACTTTCGGGGATTTTATCGAGATCGCGAAGCAGCTTTTCGTAATTGTCCCGATAGGTGGCTTCAGGGCCGGCATAACGCGCGGCATATATCCCCGGCGCGCCATCGAGAGCTTCTACGCACAGGCCGGTGTCGTCGGCAATGGCCGGCAATTTCGTCCATTGCGCAGTTTCGCGCGCCTTTTTCAATGCGTTCCCGGCGCAGGTCGAGCAATCCTCGATAGGCTCGGGCATTTTGGGGAATCTTTCCATTGTCAAAAGCTGAACGTCGAGTTTTTCGAGTATCCGGCTTATCTCCGCGACCTTGTCTTTATTGTGCGTTGCGATAACGAGTTTCATTGAATAATCTCCCAACAATTAAGGTCGTCTTAACGATATAACAAAAAGGGGCGGTTTTTCGAACCGCCCCTCTAAAAAACGCAATTCTGCACATGCTACTTGATGAAGACCATCCTGTGTGTGTCGGTCGTCCCGGAAAGGCGGTAGAAATATACGCCGCAGGGGGAAATTTTCCCGTCGTCCGTTTCTCCGCGCCAGACTGCGGTGCTTCCGGTTATCGGAAGATTGCGTATCAGATGGCCGCCGATGTCGAAAATCTCCACAACACCCTCGCCGTGGACATTTGCGCGAATTGTGGTCGCCGAGTTGAACGGGTTCGGAAGATTGCCGACAATCTCGAAAGAAGTTGCGAGCTGCGGGTCGGATTCGATAAAATCGCCGGGGCCTATCTCGACATCGTCAACAAACCAGATATCCGCAAAGAATCCCTGATAACGGAAGGCGAGGAAAACATTTTCGCCGACAAGGTCGTCCAGAGAGAGATTAACCGTTTCGTGAACACCCTCGCTGGCCGCGGGAAGCTCTTCCAACTCGAACCATTCACGGCTGTCGAGCCATCTCGGGGAGGCGTTTGTATAACTATACCAAATGCCGTGATAATCGATAGAGGTTCCATACATGCCAAGCTGATCGAAAGAGATGTGCGCACTCGCTGCGCCGGTAAGGTCGATTAGCGGGCTGATCAACCATATATCCTGATTGGAACTATCCTGCCATGCCACCGAAGCATAGGGCATCGAATTGATAAAGAACGTATCTATTCCAATGGAAGTGTCGGCGAGGAACCAATCGTAAAGGCCTTCGCCGGTGTTCGCTATAAGCCAGCCGGCTGTCTCGGCATCGGTGTCCCACCCGCTGTAATAGGGTGTGCTTTGCGGGAGAACGGCTGTTGGATAGAACCATGCTATTTGAGTGAGTGTGCCGGAAGGCTCGTTGATAGAAGTGACAGAAACCGAGAAAGAATCGATTGTCGTGTCCGCCACGACCGGAACCTGCACCTCGACGAAAAGATTTATCGACTCACCGGAGGGAACGGTCGGCGTTATAATAACGGATGCCCCGGAAGAATCGACAATATCGAATGGCCATAAGCCTGTGAAATCCCCCGCAATGCCGTAGGCGTCGTCGTCAGAGCCGCTATTTGTTATCGTCAAAGGATATGAAGCTGTTATGCCCGGGGCAAGAGCGCCGTAGGCATAAGTTGGGGCGATACCCATAGCGTAAGGCAAAGGCTCTCCGACGTGGACGTCGTCCAGCTTGAGAATGAAATCGTCGTGGCTGGTGCAGCGCCATGCGATAAAGATTGTATCGCCAACATAGTCGATCAATGGGAATTGTTTCATGAACCACGTGCACTGGATATTAATCTGACCGTCGATAGAGTCGGTGAAGGAGCCAAGTAAATTATCCGTGGTGGATATCCATAACTGATAGATCTCGAACCATTCGTAATGCGCCTCTTGACTGGCCAGCCAGAAAGATACGACGAAACTCGAATCTTCGACTAATATCGGTGGCGAGATAAGCCAGTCGTCGTTCGCAAGTGGCGGAGTGGACGTTGTATCGTAATACGTTCCGGCCATATGATCGCCCGAATGAGCGAGCGTTGGGGCGTTGAAAATTATCCAGTCATAGCCGTTGGAATCGACATCGTAAAAAACCCATCCCGGAAGCGAATCGCCCTCGAAACCTTCGTCAATTGTGGTCAACGGCGAAAACGTCCTCGACATATCCCCGAGTTCGATAGGCTCCGGCTCGAAAAAGGGACTATACCGGTCGAAGCGTTCGTTGCCGCGGCTGAACCCGAAAACGGTCAACCCCATAAGAAGCGTCAACATACACATAAACAGAAACGTTCTTTTCATTCTTCCTCCTCGTTCTTTGTTAAAACACAAATTTTTCAGTCGATAGAATCTAATGGGTCGAGGCCCAGTTTTTTTCTCAAAGCTTCGTTTTCGCGCTGTAATTCGTCGATCTCGATGCTCAGGTCTTCGATGTGGCGGGATTTTATTCTTCGAAGAACCCGATAGAACACGCCGAGCGAAACCAGAAGAATAAGGTAAGCCGTCCCGATAATGAATTCCTGCGGATATCGGAATGTCAATCCGACTATTAGACCGATTATTAAAGTTACTATTACTGCAGCCCATAGAAGCATTTTTCGTCCCTGTGAAACATAATTTAAGATTGCTGATTTTTTTAAAACAAAGCGTAAATATTGGTAAATCCGTTTCAATTATGCAATAGAAATCCAAATGTCAAAGCTCAAATATCAAATCAAATCTAAAGCTCAAAGCTCAAAACCCACACCACCATTTTTCTACATTGTCATTCCGGGCTTGACCCGGAATCCAGTGAGTGGGGCGGGGGGACGCTATTACCTATCACCTATTACCTTCTTCAATCATTTTGATTTTGACATTTTTTGCTACAAACACTCTAATTCACCATTTTTCAACAATCTCGTTTTATAATATATATCTTCTCGCGAACTAAAGCAAAGGAAAAATTTCGTAAGCGCGAATAAATAAGGGTCAACTGCTTTTCATCGCCGCGTCGAAGGCCGAGAAAATGTCCCTCGAACTAATTATCTCTATCCCTTTTGCACCGGAAATTTTTTCTTTCGAATACGGCACGATCACACGGCTGAAACCGAGCCTCGCGGCCTCTTTGATTCGCGGCAGCATTTTCGGCGCGCGGCGAAGCTCGCCGGTCAGGCCGATTTCGCTAAAAACCACCGTGCCCTGAATTATCGGATTATCCCGAAGGCTGCTCAGAATCGCCAGAACGAC
>DAOWNU010000244.1 GCA_030642425.1 bacterium
ATCGCATTCGGCCCGGAGAGAACCATCGCGATAACAGGCCCGCTCGTGATAAATTCGATAAGCTCGTCGTAAAATGGCTTGCCGAGATGTTCGGCGTAATGGATTTCCGCAAGTTCGATGTCCATCAAAACCATTTTCATAGCGTCGATTCGGAGTCCCTTGTCCTCGAACCGCGACATGATATTCCCCACCAGCCCTCGCTGGATCGCGTTGGGTTTTAGTAAAACTAACGTGCTCTCGAAAATTTCAGTCATTTTGTCCTCCGTTATTTACTACCCTATATAATCATTCCGTGGGCCGATGCAATGAAAATCGTGCGTCCGTGTGAACTGGACGCCGCAAGACCTTCCTGCCGACTTTGACATTTGAGCTTTGTCATATTGTCTTACAATTTAACTTTATAAATCCCATTCAATTTGCTTGCAAAAAGCCGAACGGAAGAGTAAATTGTTCTTATGATTATTCTGGGAATAGAAACTTCGACCGCAACAGGCTCGGTGGCTCTCGTGGATTGTGATACGGGCCGCTATCGACCGATCGGGCAGATTTCGAAAACGCTTTCTTCGGCGCACTCCGAAAAACTCATTCCATATATCGAATTCCTTCTCGGGGAGGCCGGATTATTGTTCGAAAAAATCGATCTAGTCTCCGTCTCGCTCGGCCCGGGATCATTCACCGGTTTGAGAGTTGGACTGTCCACCGCAAAGGGGCTTTGCCTCTCGAAGCAAACCCCGATTGTCGGCGTGGATTCGTTGATGGCATGCGCATATCCGAGTCTGAGATTTTCCGGTCGTGCCGGTGCTTTTTTCGACGCCAAACGCGGCGAGGTTTTCGGCGCGGCGTATTGTTCTATGGGTGACGGCGTTATTCCAAAGGCCATTTTCGGGCCGGAGATTTTGACGCTGGAGCGGTTTTTGGAGCTTTGCGAGAGCAGCGATATAACATCGATCTCCGGCGACATTTTTCACCCGTCAATTTCTGGAAGACTGCCTACTGCTTATAAGCTCCCAATCCCCGGTTTCGACTTGCCCAATGCCTTATCGATTGCTATGTTAGGTAGTATTATATATTCTAACTCGGGAGCCGATGACACTAATTCTCTTTCTCCTATGTATTTAAGGGATTTCTTGCCGGGGGAGCCGAGATGTTAGACATAAGGGTCGATAAAGCGGTCGATTGGTTGCGGAACAACGGATTAACCAACGATTATCATATCGATCTCGCGGTTGTATGTGGATCGGGTATCGCCGGTAAAATGTTCGATTTTGTCGGGCGGGTTTGCGAATGGGATTACGCCGATATTCCGGGATTTCCACAAATAACGGTGGAGGGCCACGGCGGCAAGCTGTTACTGGTCGAGTTCTTGGAAAGTAAAGTATTGGCTCTTGTCTTTTCCGGCAGAAAGCATCTTTACGAGGGGATATCCGAAGACGATTTGCTGATGCAGGTTAGAATTGTCAAGTCATTGAATATCAATCGATTAGTGCTAACTTGCTCCGTAGGTTCGCTGAACCGGCAAACGCCGCCCGGTTCATTGGGTTTGATAGTCGATCACATCGATTTTCAACAAATATCGATGATCTCATTAAGAGGGTTTTCGGATATAAAACACGCGCCGATCTACGATACCGAATTTGCGGAAATTATCGAGAACTCGGCAAATAAGTTAAAAATCCAACTCGTTCCGGGCATATTTTGCAGCGTTCTTGGCCCAACTTACGAAACTCCCGCGGAGATCGGAATGCTCGCCGCAATGGGGTGCGACTGGGTTTCGATGTCCACAACGAAAGAGGCGAGGGAGGCCGCAAGTCTCGGCCTGAAAGTCGCGGGGATAACGGGAATTTCTAATAATGTAAGCCCCTTGCTTTCGGCGGGGGAGATCACAACTCACGAGGACGTTCTAAAGGCCTCGGTCGAATCGTCGAAATCGCTCTGGAGTTTGCTCTCCGGGGCATCTTATTATTTGGGTTGACAATTTCATCTGCCGGACTATATTATGGTGCGCAAAAAGGAAAAATGGAAAAAAAAGAAAAAAAACGAAGGGTGAAAAAATATGCCGTGGTTTAGAAAAAAGCTAAAAGGGCCGGTCATACAACCTCCGCGCGAGGTTCCGGACGGCCTGTGGGCGAAATGCGACAAATGCGGGGAGATCATATATAAACGCGAGTTGGCGCGGGCATTCTGGGTTTGCCCAAAATGCGGAAGTCATTTCAGGATACACTCCGGTCAATATATCGAAATCCTTATTGACGAGGGCACTTTTGAGGAATTCGACGCGGAAATCGGTTCCGTAGATCCGCTATCATTCGTAGATTCAAAGCCTTATCCCGTGCGACTTAAAGCGGCACGTGAGAAAACAAAGCTTAACGAAGCAATTATCTGCGGAATAGGCAACATCGATTCGATATCTGTCAGCTTTGCCGCCATGGAATTCGGTTTTATCGGCGGCTCCATGGGCAGTGCGCTCGGCGAAAAGGTAACCCGCGCGGTCGAGAGGGCTTTAGAGCGTCGAATTCCTCTTGTTATCGTCTCGGCGAGCGGCGGCGCGAGGATGCAAGAATCGATTCTAAGCCTGATGCAAATGGCAAAAACCGGAACAGCTCTCACCAGGCTCCACGAGGCCGGTCTTCCATATATTTCCGTGCTAACACATCCCACAACTGCCGGTGTTATGGCAAGTTACGCCAGTCTCGGCGACGTTATTATCGCGGAGCCGGGCGCGCTTTTAGGGTTCGCCGGTCCGAGAGTGATCCAGCAGACTATCGGTCAGGAGCTTCCCGAAGGTTTCCAAAGCTCGGAATTTTTCCTCGATCACGGCTTCGTCGATCTGATATCCCCGAGAAACGAGTTGAAGAATAATCTTTCAAAACTGATTCGTTTTATGTTCGAATCTCCAAAATGAGCAGTAAATAGCGATATTGCTTCGATAATTGACACGGAGTCTCGTCGTATATTTCCCCTTCGACAGGCTCAGGGAACGGCCTTCGACTCCGCTCAGGGAACGAACAAGCCGGTCGTTGAGCGGAGCCGAAACGATTTCATTGGCGATCAAAACATCCTAACATAATAGACGCGGCGTCCCGCCGTGTATTCCCATATCGAGCGAGACGCTCGACCTTTTAAGGTAATTATTCAAAAGCCATTCAAGCGATCTTGAATATAGGAATATTACGGTGCAAACCTTAAGACAACGTCATAATAACGCAACATAATATATATTATGTAAAGCTGAAAAGTTTTAATATGTCATTCATCATAATATGCCCCTCTACCCTATTTTAGATAAGATCGATTCAAAATGAGCAATTAGCAATTAGCATTGCAAAATTGGCCCGACCCCATTCCCTATAAAAGTTGATTTTCAGGCGGCGGGAAGATGGTTCTTTATCCGATAAATTGAAATGCAGTTCAAGCCCTTTATGGTAATGAATATTAAATTTATACATTCGACTCGTGAAAAACCGTTTTCCCGGAGTTTATAAATCCTCAAACCTTAATAGGCACGGCGTCTCGCCGTGCATTTCCCATGTCGAGCGAGACGCTCGACCTTGTATTGGATAATTAATCAAAAACCATAAAAGGCTTTGCGAAATCCCTCACCCCCCTGTTCGACAAAGTCGAACCGGGTGAGGGTCTTTTTTTAAAAAGGAACCTCAATTTTTAAACGCTTATGTCTTTCACGGCAATTCCACTAATATACATCCCCTTGAAAACCGGGCTATCGAACGGAGCTGTTAAGCTGTTTCCCCGACGAATCGCTCTTTTCAAGATCGAATATAACAGGATAAATCCAAAAAACAATCCCAAAAGCACATGCCAGCCCGGTCAGGAAACGGAAAATATTGCCGGAATCCCATAGGCCGAACACGTTCCCCACGCCATCTAACGACAGGGGGATCATAAACAAAACGAAAATCCGGAAAGAAATACCCCTTTTCGGGCGCAGGAGAAGCGCGATTATCCCAAAAATTGCAAGCCCGCCGAAAACCCCGGTGCAGCGTGTGCACAG
>DAOWNU010000379.1 GCA_030642425.1 bacterium
GCGGTTCGGGGAAATGCGGGCTGGAATCTCGGGTTCTGGGTCGAGAGCGAAGACGCGAACAGGGTGCGCGGTCTCGAAAAGCTCGCGGATATTTCTATCGACGACGACGTCTGCCTTTTTGCGCTTATCGGCGAGGAAATAGCACAGCGGGCAGACGTTATTCGGGAAATCCTCGATTTTCTTACCGAACACGATGCCGAGCCGATGCTTATCGACGCAACACAGGTGAGCGTGGCGGTTGTCCTGCCGGAATGCCACGGCGAGCGGCTCGAAAACGCTTTGCACAGGCGCTTTGTGGAGGAAAGTCCATTTTGAAACTTTACGGCGAAACAAAACTGGCGATAGTGGGCGCCACCGGCCTTGTCGGCGGACATCTGCTGCAAATTCTGGGGGAACGAGGGCACATTCCGGCTGACCTGAGTTTGTTCGCGTCGGAAAGAACCGCAGGCCGAAAAATTGTTTTTGGGGGGAATGAGCATACCGTCGAAAGGCTTGGGATGGACGCTGTCGAGCGAGGCTGCGACATCGCCATTTTTGCGGCAGGCTCGGCCGTATCCAGAGAATGGGCGCCAAAATTCGCGGCGCGCGGCACGATAGTGGTGGATAAGTCCTCGGCATGGCGGCAGGATATCGACTGCCCGCTCGTCGTTCCACAGGTCAATCCCGGCTCGATGAAAAATATCCCGAAGGGGATAATTGCCAGCCCGAACTGCAGCACAACGGGTTTGGTTTTGGCGATAAAGCCACTTATAGACGTCTTCGGCCCGCCGAAGCATATTGTTGTGGCGACTTATCAGGCTGTGAGCGGAGCCGGAATCGAGGGCGTCCGGGCGCTCGGCGACCAACGCAGGGGAGTAGATTATCCCGGCCCGTTCGGCAAACCGATATACGACAATGTTTTGCCCGTTATCGGCGAAATCGACGATTCGTTATTCTGCACGGAAGAGGCTAAATTGATAAACGAAACCCGCAGAATACTCGGCCTGAGCGAAATGCCTATCACGGCCACCGCCGTTCGGGTGCCGATAGAAATTTGCCATTCGGAAGCGGTAACTCTGCTTTTCGAGCGCGATATCGATTTGCAGCTCGCCCGGAGCGCGCTAATCGACGCGGCGGAAATCCGGTTTGTCGTGGACGACGACTATCCCACTCCGCTCGATGTCGCCGGAAGCGACAGAATTTTTATTGGCAGGCTGAGAATAACCCCCGCTGCAGAGGGAGCGTTGAGCCTGTTCTTATGTTTCGATAATCTGAGGCGCGGCGCGGCCACGAACGCGATCGATATTGTGGAGCGCCTATTGGAAACGATGTCCTAAATCTGATCGGGGGCATTTTTTCGGATTTTTTCCTTAACCCCCATTACTATGCAGGCCGCAATGACAAAAACGAAATAGAGAATCGTCATCGTCTGCATACTCAGATTGGCCGCAATAGTCAGGATTGCGGGGATAAGGGCAAAAATAAACCATAATAACCAGGCAAGCATTTTTTCCTCCATGTCTTGGGTGGAAAATATGCCGGTTTTAAGAAAAGTCAAGGGGATAATTTGATAAACATCACAAAAACACGACCGGATTGGGACACATATTTTATGCGCATGGCCGAACTTGTCGCGTCGCGCTCGACATGTCTTAGGCGGCATGTCGGGGCGGTTCTTGTCCGGGACAGGCGAATATTGGCCACCGGATACAACGGCGCTCCCAAAAAATTGAAGCACTGCGCGGAAACCGGCTGTCTCCGCGAAAAACTGAATATCCCAAGCGGGGAGCGACACGAGCTTTGCAGGGGTATCCACGCCGAGCAAAATGCCATTATTCAGGCGGCGCTGTTCGGTATAAGCACGAAAGGCGCCTCGCTGTATTGCACCACGAAACCGTGTATTATCTGCACGAAAATGCTTATCAACGCCGGGATAGACCGTTTCGTTGTCGGGGAGATGTATCCTGATGAGCTTGCGGATGATTTCATAAAGGAGGCCGGAATAGAGATAGAATTTATGCCGAGGGAGGAATACGGCGAATAATGAATCGCTGGAGCACAATTTTTCTCGCTGCGGCGGCCTTTTTTTTTACTCTTTCGTGCGATATCGGAGGGCAGGGAGCGATGTCGCTGGTTCTCGACGGTGAAATTATCCGCGCCGACGGCGCACTGCTCGAGCTTTCACCGGTCGATTCCGAAATTTTTAGGGCCTGCTTGACCTGCGGCGAAGACGCAATTATTCTCGAATGGAATGTTCCGGGAAAAAACCCGAAAAGCTGGATTGGGAACAGGTTCCGGGGCGGCAGTTTCGCATTCGGCGATCACGATATAAAAGCCGGCGGAGACAAAGTGGGAATTTTAATCGAGATTACCGATGTCAAGGGACGGTTCGTGTCGGGGCGTTTTTCCGGCAAGGTCGGTGTCGGCGACGGCACACACTCGATAAGCAACGGCACTTTCCGCGCGCCGGTGGTTCTGAACCGATAGGTTTGGTTGAGTTTGTCGAGCGAAGGACATTGGCCCCGGATTCAGTCCGGGTTATTCGAAAAACGCACACTATAACCGTTTCAACGGTTTTTGAGATAACCTCTTCAGAGGTTTCTGGATTCCGGATCGAGTCCGGAACGACAATATGGGGTTTGTGCGGGTTTTTAACATCTAAGCTTTAGTTTGATTTGACTGTATGGCTTTGATATTTGGATTTTTTATAAAACATTTGAGACGGAAGCCCTTTATGATTTTATAATTAACTTAAAAGGTCGAGCGTCTCGCTCGATATGGGTAAAACGCAATAATCCAGATTTTTAGAAAACCACCGAATTACATTGCGCTGAAATAAAAC
>DAOWNU010000077.1 GCA_030642425.1 bacterium
CCGTGATTTTTTCCGCTTTGCCGTCTTTTCGTTGTATCTCTCATCGAGATCGGCGATTCTCTCCTCGGCGAAACGCAGTTTTTTCAAGCGGTCGGGAGCGTTAGCCAAAGTTTCGATACGCGCCCGTATTCTGTCGTGTTCCTTTGCATCGTAGGCATCACCGGCCAGTTTCGCATTCAGCTTATCGAGAAGATTGGAATCGTCGGCTGTCTCTTCGGCCTTTTCGAGGCGGCTTTCCAGTCCGAAGATTGTATTTGCGTTGTTTTCGCGCTCTTTGCCGAGGGCTTTTGCCCGTTCTCCCGACGATTTAAGCTGGGTCATCAGGTGTTCGTATTTCGAAAGAGATTTTACCCTTTTTTCGGCCTCTAAGAGCGCTTCGACCGGCACGGACGTATTGTCCAGTTCGCCCTGAAGTTCGGAGATTTTAAGGCGCAACTCCGGCGCGAAATCTTCGACCTCGATTATTTTTTTAACTTCTTCAATCTTGCGTTCCGATTCCTCTTTCCGTTCCAGCAGTTTTTTAGCATCCCGAAGCCGGGATTGAAATGTTGCTCGCTTTTCTTTTAACGATAACAACTCGACGAGAAGGTATTTTATCTCTTTCCAGTTTTTCTGAAGGTGCGAATGATCGCCCTGCAATTCCTCATTTATTCTTTCGAGTTCCGCGAGCCGCTTTTCGCCCAATTCGATAGAAACTTCCATTTCCGAGAGGACTTTGTCCCGATGCCCGCCCTCCAACGCCTGCCCGCACAGCGGACATTGCGGTGAGTCGGATTCGCGGAGCAGGTTCAGCTTTTCCCGCGTTTTCACCATCGAATTTCCGATTGCCGCCCGCTCGGCCTCGTTTCGGTCGATATCCGATTTGACCCCGGTGCCCTCACGCTCGACATTCTCCATTCGGACTTCTATTTCCCGCTGTTTGTCTAGCTTGGCCTGAATTTCCGCAAGTTCCCTTTCGATTGCCTCGACCGGCGTCGCCTTCAATTCCCGGTCGATAGTCTTCAAGTCCTTCCGCTCCGAGTTTAGCCTTTCTTTTAAAACACTCTCCTCGGCCGCGAGGTCGCCTTTCAGTTTTGCTATTCGATTTTCGAGTTTGTGCGCCTCCTCGCGCCGGGAACTCAGCGCCCGGAAAGCCTCCCGCGCGGCGAGAAGATCGTCGAACGCGAATCGTATCTCCTCTTTCCGGCCAAGATATTTGTTCAGATCGTCCATTTCACGCCGGAAAGATTTCTCTTCGTTGTGCGCTAAACCAAGCTCGCGGTCGATCCCGTTTTTCCAGTCGGCAATCTTGGATTCGAGAGCCATGCATTGCTTCTCGATTTCGAGCCTGCTGGAATACATTGCGGACAGCTTCCTCTCGCGTGAAAATGTCTTCTCATATTCTTCGGCAAGCTTTTCGATAGCGTCCTTCTGAGATATTATTTCGCCGGTTTCCACCCGGCGCGCCTCGATTTCCGCGATCTCTCTTTTCTGTTCCGCAAGATTCTTTTCGGCCAAAACTATCCTCTTATCGAGAGCCTTCAATTCGTTCAGGGCGATATCGAGTTTCGACTTTTCCTGCAGGGCCTTCTCGTAATTCTTCTTTGCCTCGGATTGCAGGTTTTTCGCTTCGGTCAGTTTTTCCCGCGCCCTCTTTTGCTCTTCCGGCGCTGTTTTCAACCCCTCGAGTTCGGTTTCTACACGTTCGAGTTCTTCTTTCAGCGCACCCACTCTCGCCCCGATCACCCTCGTTCGATCCCGTGCGAGTTTTGCGATTTTCTCGCAAATAGACAGGCCGAGAATCTCGGACAGAAGCGTTTTCCGCTCCGCCGGAGACATCGTCGAGAAACGGTCGGCTCCCCCCTGAAGCAAAATTCCCGCGCTCGTGAAGGCGTCGTAATCCATGCCGATAATACGCTTGATCATCGCGGAGACCTCGCGGACGCCGTGGAGATATAATTTGCTCCCGTTCCCGCCCTCGATAAGCTCGAGTTCTACCTCTGTATGGGCGCGTTCGCCCCGTATCTTTATCTTGCGGGACACGCGGTATGTATTCCTTTCCTCGGTAAAAACCAGTTCCACCGAGGCTTCGACCGCGCCTTTTCGGACAAGATGATAATTGGACGGCAACGGGGAATTCCCAAAAAGCGCCCATAGAATCGCTGTGACAAGTGTCGATTTGCCGCTGCCGTTGGGGCCGACAATACAAACCCTTCGCAAGCCGCGGAAATCCACGGTTTGCGGGCCGCGATAGCTTCGGAAATTGGCGAGTGTCAGTTCGAGAGGAATCATCCGCCGCGGGCCTCCTCCGCCAGTTTGCGGGCAAGCTCGATCAGGTTCTTTTTATCCCCGCGCATTTCGTCGCTGCGGTCGATATATTCGCCCAGCGCCTCGATAGGGTCGTAGGAGCGAAGGGCAATCGGGCGCGAATCGTCCTCGACCTCCCTGCGGATAACTCTCAGATAATACGGCGCGGAGAGTTTCGGTCTCAGGCGGCGGGCGTCGATAGGCGGATCGCCTTTGGCCTGTGTTATTGTTATTCTGACGACCGCGCCCTCGATATTCGACGCGTTGGCCTTTATTGCCGCGGATTCGACAGGGTCGGGCATCCCCGAAAGGTCCATCTCTATCGCGACAAACCTGCGCGCCGGAACATCGACAAACCGCCAGTCCGCTTTTTCCCCAAATTCGACAACAACGACGCCCTTTGGCACATCGACCTCGGAAAAATCGGTTCGCTCGATACTTCCCGAATAGATCACCGGCGGCTCGGGCCAAACCGCCTGATGTCGATGAATGTGCCCCAGCGCGATATAATCGAACGGCGCTCTCGCGAGTGTCTCAGCGCGGCAGATCGGTTCGCCGCGGATTTGGTTTAGTCCATAGCCACGAACATTAGCGGTCCAAAGATGCGAAACCAACACGGCCTTCGCGTCGCCGGGAATCCGCTCGGCGAGCTTTTTGATTTCATCGTCGATATATCTGTCCCATATTTCCGGCTGAAACGAGCCGCCGCTTTCGACAAGGCCAGAATCGATAAGGTCCCTGCGGTGAGGCCAGGGGATCGCGGCCACCGCGAGCTTTTCACCGTCGATCTCGACCACGCGCACCGAGGGCTTGTCGAGAAGATGAAACCGCGGCAGGCCGAGTGTGGCTATATGTGTCAGGGGCGAGGCCTTTCCGGGGATCGCCGGTCGCTCGTGGTTTCCAGCGATAGCGAAAACGTGGACACCTTCCCCGGTCAGGCGCGCGACAAATTCCGCAAAAATGTCCTCTTCGGCGGGAGTGGGCGTTCTGCCGTGGTAAATATCGCCAGCGAGGATCGCGGCGCCGACACCCTCTTTAAAAGCGAGATCGGCGAGGAACATTAGTATTTTGAATTGATCGTCGAGGCGGGTGTATTGCGATCTCGCCGGATCGAATTTACCGAAACGGCGGTCGCCGATGTGCAGATCTGCTGTGTGAAGTATTTTTATCAAAATTGCCTCCGGAATCGCTCAGAACGGATGCAATATAAGGAAAAAATCCAAATGTCAAAGCTCAAATGTCAAATGAGTAAGGTAAAGGGTAAAAGGTAATAGGTAATAGGGCCACGCGCAACCCACCGAAGAAATGTCAAAATCCGCGCAATCCCGTTGCGCAGCCGGAGTTACGCGATGGGAGGATATGACGGAATAAATAATAATGAAATCGTAGGGAAGGGTCTGAGACTCTCCCGCATTTCGGGCGACCGGCTGTCTGCCCGTGCTATCAGCGCCTGCCCCGCGTCTTCAGATAGTATTCGACAGAACGGTTGAAAGTCGCCTCGGCCTTGTCGTCGAAATAGCAGGCGGGAAGCTCCCCCAGCTTGCGGTGATACGCGACACACTCGCAGCAAAGCCCCTTCTTCCCACAAGGATAGGTGCAGTTGCAGACGGCCAAATTCTTCTTCAAATTCGGACAGTCGGTCATCGGAGCTACACCGCGCCCTTGCCCATCGCGAATGCCTTCAGGTTCATATCGACAAACTTTTGCGGGACACAGTTCTCGATAGCCTCATGCCATTGACCGTCATCGAAAGGCAGGTAATTGCTCAGCGCGCCGAGCAGAACGATATTTGTCGCGCGGATTGTTCCGGCCTGTTTCGCAAGTTCGTTTCCGGGGATAGTCACGGCCTCCCCGGCGAGCGCTTTAATCCTGTCGATAATATCTCCGGGATATTCCATAAGCCCCGCGGTAACTGGCGCCGGCGGTATTTCTTGTTCGTTGACAATGACCTTACCGCCCGGCTTGAGAGCCGCGATATGCCGGAGCGCTTCCATTTTCTCGAACGCGAGAATAACGTCCGCTTCGCCGTCGGCAATAATCGGCGAGTGAACCTTCGGCCCGAATTTGACATGCCCCACAACGCTCCCGCCCCTTTGCGCCATCCCGTGTATCTCGCTTTTTTTGATATCCGCGCCGGAGATGCGCGCGACTTCGCTGAGCACTTTACTTGCGAGCAGGATGCCCTGTCCACCGACACCTGTAATAAACACACTGAAAACGTCGTTCATTTATTTTACCCCTTTTCTCTTAGGTTGCTTTATAGTTATTTCCGAAATTGCCTATTTTATAAACACCAGTTTGCCCGACGCGCTCAGGCCGCAGGATTCGAGACGGAACAGATATGTGCCCGAAGGCAGCAGTTCGCCGCTTTCTGTCCGGGCGTCCCAGCGAATGAAATTCGGGCCGGAAGGCGCCTCCGGAATATCGAAATGCCGGACAATCCGCCCGGAGATATCGAAAACTTCGACCGTAACACCGGAATCGTGCGGCAATCTGAAAGCTATCGTCACCGCGCTGTTGAACGGGTTCGGGAACGACGGCATAAGTTCCAGCGCTATCGGAAGTTCGGAGCGGCCCTCGTCTTCTATATTCTGCGAGACTTCGGCCCAATTCATCAGCCTGTCGATAAAAAGATAGCGCATGCTGTCGGGCATGGCCTCAATACCGAACTCCAGAAGCACCGATTTGAACCCGGCCGGGTCGATATAGCGCACTCCGCAGAGTGAATCGGACAATTCGCTGTCGTAATAGAAGCACGGGATCCCCGCGCCGGTTGCACTGCACGCGCCGTTCTTGCGATTGCCCGCGCCGCCGCCGCCAAAAACGATATTCATGTGAAAATAGCCGTCGCTCAATGTGTCGTCGTCGAAACCGTTAATATTCATTCCGGCGATTATCGTAACCAAATCCAATTCGTGCACCGCGCCGAACAGATCGGAAAGCCAGACAGGCGAGCATTGCTCCGGCAGGTTCTGCCCGGTGAGCACAAGCGTCCGGCCGTCGGTGGGCGTAGTTAGCCATGTTTCCAGATCGCTCTCGATAGCGGTCGTTATATGCGGATGGTCGTCGTCTTTCCCACCCATATAGATAATAACACGGTGTTTCTGCATCCTCGACAGGCTAAGCCCCTCTATCGGGATTTCGACAACGTCGTGGACATATTTCCCGAAAACCAGAGCCTCGGTGATCTTGCCGATTACGGTCTGGTTGGTGTCCTGCGAGGCAACGAGGACTACGGGATACCCGACCATAAACTCGAACTCCGCGATATAGGAATAATTATCCGCGCCGCGAAGAGACGCGGTGAAGCGCACAACGTGGCCGTATGTCGAGTCCGCGCACATCATGAAAGCCACCGGGTCGATATTCGCGCCGGTTGCGCCGAGTGGGATATCGCCCACATAGCCGACGCTGTCCGTTATCTGAACAAGCGGGTCGTCGCAGGAGATATAAAGGGTGCAACTGTTCGCCGCGGCCCAGATGGGATCGTCTGTATTGCCGAAATAAAGAGTAAGGTCGCAGTTCTCTCCCGGCTCGGGACGGCCGTCGCCGCCCGCATCGGCGACCAGAACGGAATCCATTGTCAACACAGGGAAAATACCGGCGCCTAAAGCCCGATAGACATTGACCCTGCCGGTGCCGAGAAGAGACCCGGCCTCGAAACTGGGGTTGATACCGTAAATGTTGTCCGTGTTGTCGAGAAGGCGGCCTCGAATCCACTCGTTGGAGCTATCGGGATAGAAACTTACCAGAAGACCGGCGGCTCCCGCAACCACAGGGGCGGCCATGCTGGTTCCCTGAAAATCGGCGTAGCCCACGGCAAACTCCGGCGAAAAACCCTCGTCGCAGATGGGCGGAGGCATCGTGTAATATCGCGGCACAGTCGCGCCGATATCGATCCCCGGGGCGGAAATATCCACGGTCGGATGAAAATTCGAGAAATAGGTTTTCATATCGTATCGGTCGGTGGCGGCGACACAGATAACCTCTTCGTAGGCGGAAGGATAGTGGATCGAGTCGTGATTGTCGTTTCCGGAGGCGGATGTGATAATCGCGCCCCAGGTATTTACCGCAGAATCGATCATTACATGGACAAAGTGGCTGGAATCGTTCCCGCCATAGCTGAAATTGAATATGTTGCAGCCCTTGTTCAGGCCGTAGGGGAGCGCCTGAATCACGGCATCGTTCTGGTTGTAGCCCATGCAATGCCGGGAGTAATAACCGGCGCGAAGACACATTATCCGCGTGTCCCAGGTCATGCCGGCTATTCCGATACTGTTATTGCCCTCCGCAGTCATAGTGCCGGTGCAGTGGGTTCCGTGGCCGTTGTAAAGAAAATCGGAGGGGTCGTTGTCAGGAAGATAGGCGTCCTCGTTTTTCGATGTGTCGCCTTCCGGGTGACGATAGGCATCATACCACGCGCCGTCAACCCAGTCCCAGCCGATAAAATCGTCGATATATCCGTTGCCGTCGTTGTCGATTGAGTCGATATCGCCCGTGTCGAACCCGACTCCGGGGATAAAGACCAGACCGTCGCCGTCCGAATCCTCGCCAAGATTCTGCCAGATACGGTTCATCAGGTCGGGGTGAAGATAATCGACACCGGAATCCACCGCGGAAAGAATGACGTCCGGCGTGCCGGCGGTAAAATCCCAGACCCTGTCGGCCAGCGTTTTGCCGACATACCACTGATGTCCGCTGTAGAATTGGTCGTTGGGGGTAAGGCAGATTTCGTTGCGATAGTTCGGCTCGACGAACGCCACACCTTTTGCGGCGCGAAGGGCGTCCACTGCGGTGGGGACGTCGCAATTCTCCGGGTCGAAATAGAAAACGAACCAGCGTTCCGTCCACGTCCACCTGCGGCGATATTCCGGGTTGGGGGCGATAGGGATAAGATGCCGCCATCTGTCGATTCCGATTTCCCGGCAGGCCGCGTCGATCTCCGGCCAACCGGTGGTGACAATATTCTCTTCGCCGACAACCGGGTCGCCGGTATCGTTATTCTCGATTTCGATAAGCACCATCCCCGGCGCCCATCGTTCCGGGTTATCGACAGCCCATGTCGAGACGGTAATCAGGATTATTGCCAGTATGAAAGATAGAAAATACTTCATTTTACCCCCGCGGGAATAGTGGTAATTTTCGCAAACAAGTTTAATGAATATATTAATATAGGGATAGATTGTCAAACGATAAAAAGGGATTTCATTAACAGGTCGAGCGCCACGCGGCGCCGCGTTCGTGCTCAACGCGCCTTCAGCACGATTCGGCGGGCAATGCCCGCAGATGACTTGCTCAACGCGCCTTCAGCACGATTCGCTCCCGTGACCGTAAAACCCCCTTAACAAGGGGGTCGGTTCGCAAAGCGAACCGGGGGGATAAAAAAGAGGGCGACCATCGGTCGCCCCCTTTTACCTATTACCCATTACCTTCTTACGGCACATCCACCGACGCCGGCTCCGACCAACCCGTAACCTCTTCGCCGTTGCGCGCACGAATCCAGGCATAACAGGTCATCCCGTGAAATATCTCCTCG
>DAOWNU010000215.1 GCA_030642425.1 bacterium
GCTGAATGTTGTGATATATATTGCTCTCGGGCTCGCCGCGCTATTCGCAATTATCGTTTTCCTGTCGCGGGCTACGCGCAAACGCAAGCTGAAAGCTGTTCGGAAGTTGCATCGAACCGACCTGAACTATATCGAACTCGAAGACGAAAAAAAGGAGATTCTCGCAAAAAGGAAAGAACTGGAAAGCTCGCATCCATACCAGCAGCTGCTCTCGGCGAAATTCAAGCTAAAAAGTATCGAAGAGGGAGATATCGAGGCCGCTGCGCGATTCGAGCGAATAATAGAGAACATTTTGACCGAATTCGATTCGACCGAAACGCATCTCGCCGAGGCCTATCAGGCCCAGATAGACGCTATGAATCAAAGGCTCCAGCGGATAGAGCTTGCTCAGAAGAAATTGGAGATAGAGGCGGAACGTTCCGCTTACAGCTTTGCGGGGGTATTAAAAAATGACGATAACTAAACGATTGCTCGGGACGCACATGTCGATTGCTGGCGGCCTTTATAAGGCTTTTTCGCGTGGCGAGGAAGCGGGCTGCACAGCAATGCAGATATTCACAAAAAACCAGAGCCAATGGGCGGCAAAGCCAATCGACAGCGAATCTATCGAGAAATTCCACTCCGGGCGCGAACGAACCGGAATTGCGACTATCGCGCACGCCGCCTATCTGCCCAATCTCGCAAGCCCGGACAACGTGCTGTGGCAAAAGTCTTTCGACGCGATGCTTATCGAGATGGAACGCTGCGACCTGCTAAATATCCCAAACCTGATATTCCACCCCGGCAGTTGCAAATCGGACACGCGCGAGAACGGTGTCCGGCGGGTGGGCGAATCGCTCCGAAAGCTATACGACGCCGCAAAGTTCGACGTGGCCCTGACTATCGAAAACACTGCGGGCACCGGTTCAAATCTTGGGTATCGTTTCGAGGAGATCGCGGAGATAATAGCTATTTCGGGAATTCCCGGGCGGCTAAAAGTTTGTTTCGACACCTGCCACGCATTCGCCGCGGGCTACGATATTCGCACGAAAGAAAGCTATCTCGATGTCTGGCGCCGTTTCGACGAAACTATCGGAATAGAAAAACTGGCCGCGATACATCTCAACGACTCCAAACACGAGCTCGGCAGCCGAAAGGACAGGCACGAACATATCGGCGAGGGCTTTATCGGACTCGAGGGTTTCAGGAACATCATGAACGACCCAAAACTCGCGCATCTGCCAATGGTTCTGGAGACTCCGAAGGGCCTAAAAACCCGGGACGGCAGCGATATTGCTATGGACAAAGTGAATTTGAAGAGGCTCCGGGATTTGATAGAGAATTGATTTCTATCATGCGGGCTATCGAGCTTGATAATATTGATAATAGAAAAAATATTTCTATCGACTATAGATGGAGTATTATCGAACGGCTTCCAAAGATGCGTGGTTTCCGGAAAAAATAACGAAGTCCCAAAAACACAAATGAGTTGACAATGCGGGTAATTGTTTTATAATACACGCTTGGTAAGATTTTGGAAAATTTAGTTTTACGGAGGTTATAATGTATGCTATTGTTGAAATCCTGGGCGATCAGGTTAAAGTTTCCCCCGGCGAGGACGTTGTCGTTCCTTTCATGGACGGCAAAAAAGAAGGGGACGAACTGACTTTCGATAGGGTTATGCTTATCTCCGGCGAGAACGAGCCTATTATCGGACAGCCCGTTATCGAGGGCGCACAGATAAAGGCCAAGGTCGTTGGGCATTTCCGCGACGAAAAGATAATCGTTTTCAAGAAAAAACGCAGAACCGGCTATCACAAAAAACAGGGCCACAGGCAGGATCTCACGCGGCTTATGGTCGAAGAGATTATCACCGGTTAGCGCCACTTGCCACGGGCAACTCGAATAGTTCTTCTCCTTGCGGCGGTATTGCTGCTTTTGCCGGTTCACGGCTTCGCGCAGGTTATCGGCAAAATCACGGTTATCGGGCTGGATCGCGTCTCGGAGACGCTCGTTATCAACGCCAGCGGTCTTCGCGAGGGAGAAAAATTCGCGCCCGCAATGACCGAAGACGCTATCCGCAAGGTCTATGCGCTCGGCTTTTTCGACGATGTTACAATCCGCGGGAGGGAATCGGACGGCGTTGTCGAACTGGAGATCGAGGTTATGGAACTGCCCCAGATTTCCCAGATCGTGTTCGAGGGCAATAAAAAAATCAAAGAAAAAGACCTTCTCGAGAAAATCGATATCGCCCTGAACGATTTTTTCTCCCCCTCGGACGCCTACTACACAGTCCAGAAAATCAAGAGTGCCTACGCCGATGAAGGATACCCCCGTGTCGAAGTCGGGACGGAGGCTATCGAGAAACAGCCCGGCAGAATAGACCTGACTTTCAAGATCGAAGAGGGCGGGGAGATCAAGGTCGGCACGATAGAATTTTTCGGCAACTCGGCCTTCACCGACAAAAAACTCCGCAAGCAGATCGACACGAAGCAAAAATCCCTTTTCCGGTCCGGCAAATTCAACGAGATTACGTATCTGGAGGATCTCGATAAGATCGAGGATTTCTACCATAATAAAGGATATATCACCGCCGATATCCTCCGCGACTCCACATGGATAGACACAACCGATGCCAGACTGAATATCGAGATATGGCTTGGGGAGGGCGAGAAATACTACTTCGGGCGGGTGGCTTTCGAGGGCAACACGATCTACGGAACCCCCGAAGTCGGGAGCGAATTGAAATTCGAACCCGGCGAGGTTTTCAGCGAGGAAATTCTGGACGAATCTATCGCGAATATCTACTTCCTCTATCAGGAAAAGGGATATATCTACGCCGGAATCGAGGACAAGCGCAGAATTATCGGGGATTCGGTTCATCTCGATATCGCAATTACGGAGGGAATTCTCGCGCGCGTCCGCAAGATAGAGATCGCGGGCAACACGCGCACCCACGACAAGGTTATCCGGCGCGAAATGTCGATCTATCCGGGAGAAACTTTCGTGCGAAGCCGGCTCATGCGCTCCGTCCGCAACGTCTATTACCTCAATTATTTCGAGGACGTCCTGCCCGATTTTGAAATTCTCCCCAACGGCGACGTCGATCTTATCATGGAAGTAACGGAAAAGCCCATCGGGCGGTTTCAGATAGGCGCGACTTATAACTCGCAGGATAATATTGTCGGCAATATCTCCGTGGGATGGCCAAATATGCTCGGCAGGGGCTGGGAGTCGGAAATCCTCTGGGAGTTCGGTGCGAACCGCACGAATTTCTCGCTCAGTTTCACCGACCCCTGGTTCCTGGATACGCCGACCACGGTCGGATTCGACATCTACAATACGGAATCGATCTGGAGCGGCTACTACACGGAATCGCGCTACGGCGGGGCTTTGCGACTGGGCCGCCGTCTTCGCTGGCCCGACGACTATTTCCGAATTTATTGGCGATACAAGCTCGAATGGCTCAGCTATAAGGACTTCTCGTCGAGTTATACGCCGACACCGACCTACGATCTGAGAGACAAAGATTGGCCCGAAATCCTGTCTTCTACGAGGATCACACTCGAACGCGACTCCCGCGATTCCCGCATGTTCGCGACAAAGGGCAGCCGAAATAGATATTCTGTCGATCTGGCGGGAAATTTCCTCGGTGGGGACGTCGCCTACGAAAAGCAGGACGTCCGCAGCGAATGGTATTTTTCGCTGCACAAATACCTTACAGTAGTGGGCAAAGGGCGCGCCGGAATTTTGACAAACACATTCAGCGACGACCCGAACGACGTGCCCTTCGGCGAGCGGTATTTCCTCGGCGGCGTCTCTTTCGACGGCCAGATACGCGGCTACACCGACCGTTCCGTTTCGCCGATAGATACCACGCTTGCGGTCTTCGATTCTTCTTCGACGCCCGATATCGGCGGCTATATTCCGATGACCGAGCCGGAGCAAACATTCCGCGCGGGCGGGCGTTTTATGTCGGTTTTTTCGATGGAATTGCGAGTGCCGATCCAGCGCGACCAGCTTTATTTCTCCGTGTTCGCCGACGCCGGGAATACATGGCGTGATTTCGACAGCGCCGATCTCGGCAATCTCAAGAAGAGCGCGGGCGCGGGCATGAGGCTCGTTATCCCGATGCTTGGAATTATGGGCATCGACGTCGCCTACGGTTTCGACGAATCCGACTATTACGGCACAACTTCCGGCTGGCAATGGCATTTCCAGATCGGCCCCGAATAGACCCCCAATAATTTTATTGCGCATTGCGGAATCGCACCTTATATTAAAAGCGATGCGAATAGAATCGACGCAGAGCGTCGGGGAAGACGTTCCCACGCGGGAGCGGGATGCTAGATGAAAGTAAAATAGAATATTATATCTCGGTGAAGTGTAGTTACAGGCGAAAAGCGACTTATCTGAAGGAGTAAAATGCGAGAAATATTTTCCCCCGGCCTGATATGGTTCATCGTAGGGATCGTGATTCTGTTCTTCGAGTTCATGATGCCCGGATTTATTCTATTCTTTTTCGGTGTCGGCGCCGTGCTTACCGCGATATTAATCTGGGTGGGCCTGCTCGATTCACTGAC
>DAOWNU010000265.1 GCA_030642425.1 bacterium
AATCATCGCTAACTCATTGCTCTTTAATAACTTATTTCCAGTTTGATGCCCTCTCGATTCGGTATTCAATGCTCTCGATTCGGTTTTGCGGGGTCTCGACTCAGTCTTCCGGGGTTTTGACGCGGTTTTGCGTGGTCTCGATTCGGTTTGCTATGCTCTTGATTCACGCTTCCGCACTCTCGATTCACTCTCGCGACCTCTTGATTCACTCTCGAATGCCCTTGATTTACTTGTCGGCCCTCTTGATTCGAATCAAAACGGCAGAAAACTCAATCAAACGATATAAATTTTCAAAACTCAGAGGAGAAGATAAGATGGCGCAGTTCAAAAACAACAATTTCTCCCGCGACACCCACGACGAGCACAGTTTGCGCGTCAGCATGTGTATCACAGGCATGGACACATATTCCGGCGAGGTCGAATTCCGCGCGAATTTGCCCGTCAAGATGCAGGAACACCTCGAAAATTGGGACGATATCCGCAGCGGCCTCGCCGACGAATGGGGCGAGCAAAAGGGCGCGACAATCCTCGTGAACCTGCTCAAAGAAGAGTTGCATGAGCTCATAATCGACGGCCGTTTCATGCTTTACTCGATGCTCGACGAGGAGGAAATGGGCGATGTCGAGGAGGGCGATATCCGCAAGGCCTACGGTTTGCTCGAAAAAATCCCTCAGGATATCGAGGGCAAAATCGAGCTTGCGCGCCGCATGAACGAGCAGAATCAGACATATATCGACGCAGTCAGCCCCTTTGCGCTTCCGGCGGCCGATTTCGAGGAATTGGCGGCGAAGGGTATCGAGACGAGAACCGCTGTCGATGGGCAGGCGAAGGAGATTCTCGACGTTTATCACATGAACAAGATGCTCGAAATGGAACGCAAGCGCGGCAACCGCTTGCTTTCGCGTGGATTCAAGTGGATTGTCGCGGCTTGGGATGACAACGATGAGCGCCTGTTCGCATTCGGTATGCTGCCGAAATCCGCGATCTGGACGCCGGGCGACCCGGACGAGCCGGGGGTCGTGAATTGGGACGACGTGCCGACCGGCGTGGGAATTAAGCTCATCAAGCTCGGAGACAATGAGTTTTTCGTGTTTTCCGCAGACCCATACACCGGCAACACGGGTATGGATGTGCGGGTCGCATGGGGCGAAACAGGCGGCGCTGTGGCGGAAATGCCCGGCGAGGACACGCTAACCAACGTTCCGTTCGCTATTCAATATGACTGCGAAATCAAGCACGGCATGACGGTTTATGTTTGGGTTCGCGCACGCAAGGACGAGGAGGTCTCGGACTGGTCGGAAGTCGCGAGCTTGGACGTGGCGATGTAAATTATGGATTCCGGATCGAGTCCGGAATGACAGATAATAATGGGGCGGCTGAAAGGCCGCCTTTTTTTTTAGAAATCATAGCCAGCGAAAAAACTTATCTCCTCGAGCTTCTCTGTGTTCCTGCTCCACGAAAGCGATATCGGGCCGATAGGGGTCTCCAATCCCCATCCGACGCCCCAGCCCCAGATCATGTCCTCGAGTTTCAGCTTGGCGTCCTTCTCCCACGTGCGGCCGTAGCACAGGCCAATGTTCACATAAAGAGGCGCAAGCGGGTTTATCCGCATGTCGAAACCGGTTTTCACGAAAGAATTGCCGCGCCTCTCGTCCACGCGGAAACCGCGGAAAGGTATCCCGTCGCCGAGTTGGAACTGCTCGAAAAAAGGCGGGCCGCCCGCGAGATAACCCGCAGAAACGAACGGATGAAAGGTGAGCGGATCGGTCCAAGTCCAATAACTTTCGAAACCCATGAACGACTTTGTGTAGGAATATTCGCCGCCGAGAATATCCTTGCTTATTGTCATGTATGTCAGATGATATTTGCCCGAACGCGGGAACTGCCTTTTGTCGAAAGTATCGACCAGAGATTTGAATGTCAGCCGGTGAAGCGGATATTCGACGAGCCTTTCGCCCTGCAGTCCGAACGCGACCCGTTCCGTGGCGATCTCGACAAAGACTGTTCCAAACCGCTTTATCTGCTGGCCGAGAGACAGCACAAGCCCGTATCGGTTGACGACGAACGTTTCCGAGACCTCGCCGCCCTCCCAGACATCGAATTCCGTTCCTTTGGCGAAAATCCCCGCGCTTCCCGCTAAATAAGTTTTCCAAATTCGGTCGCCCTCGAACCGCATATACAGATTCCATCGGCGCTCGCCGCCCAATGCGCCGAAATTGAAACGCCACGCCAGGCCGAGGAAATTATCGTCGCCGATCTCGAGCACGCCCTCGATATCGTTAACGAGATCGTATCTTGCGCCCAACTTTAGCCCCTGATAGGATTTTTCTTTGACGTGGAAAACGATTACCGCTCCGCTGTTGCCGCGCTGAACTTCCGGCAGGACGCTCTCGAAAAGGCCGGTCGCGTGTATATCGGTCAGGGCACGGTCGAGATCGCAGTCCCGGAAAATATCGCCCGCCGAGATAGGGATAAAACTTCGCACAACCCAATCTTTTGTTCTTTTGTTGCCCTTTATCTCGACACTCTCGACCCGGCCCTCGTCGATAGCGACATTTAGAATGCCTTTAATAAACGAGACGCCGGAGATGGATGCGAGATTGTATCCTTGATTTCGGTAGTATTTCTCGATCTTCGCCAGACTGGAATCGAGCGCCGCAAAATTCGCGGTTTCGCCGGTCTCGTGGGGGAAAAAAGAAAAAATCGAATCTTCGGGGAAAAGCGGGGCGCCCTTTATAACGACACTGTGGAATACCGGATTGTTGTAAATGTTAGTTTTTATTCCAATCGCGCCCCGGTCGATTTTTACCCAGGCCTCAGGAATCGCGTAAATCCCTTCGCCGTAAATCCGCATAAGCTCACTTTTGATTTTCCCGATAGAGATCGAATCGCCTTTTTCGAGTTTCAGAAGCTCGCAGCCCTCGCCCGAAAGCTCCGAAAGGATGAGCGTTTCTTCCTCCGGCATCCGGTTTTTGTATGCGAGTATTGCATTGAGGCGGGGGATTATTTTCCGCGTGGCGATCCTGCCCCTCTCGACAATCCATTCTAGTCGTGTGAAATCGAAACTGCCGTGGCCCTCGAAATCCGGCTCGATAACGATGTCCGACATCTGCCTTTCGTAAATCTTTTTGTCCTCGGACATGATATTGGTCATCTGGTCGAGAATGAGAAGCGCGTTGTCGAGATCGCGCGGATAGACGACATCCGCAGTGGCGTCGATAGAGATTATCGTTCGTGCGCTCTCCGCACGGGCTATTTCGACCGGGATAGGAAAAACGAGTCCGCCGTCGGAAAGCAGCGCCTCCCCGACCTCGACCGGCGAAAGCAGAAGCGGAACTGCGGCGCTCGCCCTGAGCGACATCGAAAGGTTGCCGCCCGACAGGACATAGGGCTTGCCGGTGCGCAGGTCGGTTGTTACCACTCGAAGCCGGATCGGCAGGTTGTCGAAATCGCCGCCGGAGGTGTAATCCGCCGCGACGCAAAGGCGGCCCAGTTCGTTATAAAGCATCTGCGCGGAGCTAAGGCCCTCGGGCAGATCGGGCATCAGGCCGTCAAACCGGATATTGAGGAAAAATCTTTCGGAAGCGAGACGCTGCGTGATAAAAAGTTCCGTTCTCTCCGGGCTGTTCACCAGAAGACGCTGCCAGTCGATTTTGTAAATCACATCTTCGAGTTCCAGCGGCAAATAACCGGCGGCATAAAGCCCTCCGACAATTGCACCCATGCTCGTTCCAACGATAAGGTCGGGGAAAATGCCGTTGCTCTCGAGCTCGGAGATCGCCCCCACCTGAGAC
>DAOWNU010000357.1 GCA_030642425.1 bacterium
TATGAAACCATTTATCAAGACAAAAATCAGCAATCTCAATTTGCAATCTTTCAAAGGCGTCATACAATACGATCTTCCGCAAAGGGTTCTCCTTTTGCTTATGCTTGCTTTTGCGGCGTTGGCGCTGCTGACCGCGGTGGGAATGGACGAGTATATGCTTGTCGCGCTTCCCGCCGCACTCACTCTGGTTCTGTTCGCGCTGATAAAGCCGGAATTCGCACTCGGCGCGGTGTTTGTCGGACAGAACCTATTCGCCGTAATCCTGGCGCTGGCGGGTGTCGAGAAACCGATACTGGTCTATCTGGCCATAGGATTATCGGTATTACTTTCTGTCGGGCTTCTGGTCATCTACGGCAAGGGGCGGCCGGTTAAGGATTTAAACCCAATTCTTTTGTCGGTCGGCATCGTTACCCTGATATTCATATTCAACATCCCCAGAACGAACTTCCAATATCTAACCGCGGTTAAAACGTTCACCTTCATGACAGCGTGTATCCTGCCGTTCGCGCTGTTTCAGTTCCTGAACGGCAAGCCGGCCGTTATCGAAAGCGCGGTAAAATACGGGGTTCTTATAAGCCTAATCCCGCTGCTGTATTCTCTCGGAGTTTTTCTGATGTCCAACATCACCGGCAGTTTCGCCCGGTTCAACGCCCTCGAACTGGTGCATGTGAACCAATTTGCGAGAAATATCGGATATATGGCGGTTGTTGCGTTATGGTTCGCGTTCGGCACGAAAAACCGGCTTCTGCGCTCCGGGCTTATCGCCTTTATTATCGCAAGCATCTTGATGATTATGGTAACCGGAAGCCGCAGCGGTTTCCTCGCCACAATAGGCGGAATTACGCTTTTCATAATGATCTACCCCGATATTCGCAAAAGAAATAAGCTTGCCTTTCTAACGATCTCGCTCGCGATAATCGCGCTGCCGTTGTTTTTCGGCTTCGGTTCGATGTTCTCGAGGTTGAGCAATCTTCAGCGTGTCGATCTTTCCGTGGCGGGGCGGGTCGGCATGTGGATGGCCGCGTGGGAGCATCGTTTCGACCACATCCTGTTCGGTGTCGGCACCGGAAATTTCGCCTCGATCCTTCCGGCATGGGCGATTGGCGCCGGGTTGAGACATCCGCATAATATCATTGTCGAGTTCTATATCGAGTGGGGCCTTATCGGGCTTGTCTCGCTTATTTTTCTATATTTAAGCCCCGTTATAGTCTGGCTGCGGATACGCCGGTCGCGTTTATTCGACGGGAAAACCAAAGGCCTCGCGAATTTGTTTATAACCCTTCTGGCCTTTTCCGCCGTGAATGCCCTCACCGATTCCAGCGCGGCGGATCCCCAGTTGTTCCTCTCGCTCGGAGCTTTGAGCGCAATCTATTACAGGAAACCGGTGGAACGATGCATATAGTCCAAATAACAACTACGCATCCCCCTCACGATGTCCGTGTTTTCTATAAAATCGCAAGAACTTTGTTAGAAGCGGGCAATAGAGTCACTCTTCTCCAGATGTTCAATGGTGACGCCGATCCTTATCCGGGCATCGAGTATGAGATTATCCCAAGACCGGGAAACCGGTTTAAAAGAGTTCTTGCCGGACGGAAGTTAGGACCTGTTGCTCTGGAATTAAAAGGCGACGTGTATATTATTCATGATACCGAAATTCTGAGCTTAGCTGCATTCCTGTCAAAAAGGGAAAAAAAAGTAATTCACGACGCAATGGAACCCTACCCCGATTTCCTCGCCGAAAAACCGTGGGTGCCGCGGATTCTTAGGCCGGTTGTCCGAAAAGCCGCTGCTATCGCCGAAATGCGCGGTTCAAAAAATAGCGACGGCCTTATTGTAGCGATGAAAGAGAATTCCGAAAGGCTGAAACCTTCGGGAAAACCTATCCTTATGCTGCATAACTTCCCAAAAATAGAAGACATACTCGAACATCGGCCACCGAAGGAAAATACCGTTATCTATGTCGGCGGAGTTATGAGACAGCGCAAGGGGACAGAAATTGCATCTATGTCCGAACATTTCGCGCCGGGCGGTCTTCTCGAAGGGTGGCGGTTGGACATTATCGGACCGATTCACTTCTCGAACTATGGCCGAAAATGCCGCGAGATAGCCGCGCCACATATCGATAAAGGATATTTAAAATTCCCCGGCGTGATGGAGCCATACGACAAAGTTCTTAAGATGATCGAAAGCGCTCGATTCGGTTTGTCCTTAGTCGAGCCGACGCGGAATTATTCACAGATCATCTCCACTAAAATTTTCGATTATATGGCGAAAGGGACGATCCCTATCGCGACATGGCTGCAATCCTACGAGGGGCTTATCACCGATGCCGATGGGCCGGTTTTTATCGCGCCCGGCGACGAGGCCAAAGTGCCATCCATTATCGCAGACTTATTGAAGGACGGGACCGCGATGCGCCAGCGCGCTGAAACCTGCCTTAAATCCGTCAGGGAAAAATTTAATTGGGAACAGGACGCCCAATATCTACCGGCATTCATCGAAAAAATCGTCGGCGGAGATTGAGGGCGACGGGCAGCTTGCTCGACGGCTTCGCCGATTCGCATCCCGAACGGAAACCCCATTTAATAGGTCGAGCGTCTCGCTCGACCTTTTATCAGATAATTGAAGAACATTTAAGGCGGTAGGGGGATTTGTCTTCCGTTTATACTATCCAGAGCGTCATCGATGCAAAGAATTTGTGAATTCACCCGTTCATTCGATCTCCAATCGCGTTCATTTAAACGATCTGTTGCCTACATCAAACATAATCTACGTTCATTTGGTCAATTTGTAAATGTGAACATAAGATATTTTTATTGTTTCAGTAAATCTATTCTTTTATATGCTCTATCATTGGCTTCATTTAATGCTTCTGTTCGTTCATTTAAACGATCTGTTGCTTCATTTATAGGTTCTGTTCGTTCATTTAAACGATCTGTTCATTACATTAGACATTCTATTTCAACTACTATCTTTAATGTAACGAACAGATTGTCCATTGTAACGAA
>DAOWNU010000178.1 GCA_030642425.1 bacterium
CCGCGCCGGTATATCCGGGGGCGGAGATCACGAGCATTTCCTTACCTAATATAACGAACTGAATCTTCACTTCCCCCGGCACATCGTCCCATTTCGAGCCGTCGCCACCGCCATTTCCGCCACCCGGCAGACCATAGACCGAACTCGTCCAGAATTCGTTCGGTTTGCCCTCGCCACGGAAAAAATTGAAAACCGCACGCTCACGCGTATTGCAGGCCTCGCGCGCGTCGGTTTTTTCATCGCAAACGGTCGAGTAGTCGAGAATCGCCTTCCCCATAACAATGCGCTTATCGTTGACATCCGTCATCAGCGGCGCGATAAGGTTCAACCGGTCGGCGAACGGCGCGAACTGCGGGTCTGCGGAAATCGGCTGCCACGCGTTATCCACAAGCTCCGCGTAAATAAGCAGCTTATCGACGTCGCGCGAAGGCACCTCGCCGCGCAAAACCAACGTATCCAGCACCGAATCGTCGCCGGGCGTGAGTGTCGGGAGCGAGATGCGAAGTTTGATAAGCAGCTGCCTGAGCGCCTTTGCCGCGAGATTCCACATTTCGGTGGCCGCGTCCTGCGTGATTTTGGCCTCCTGCACAGCCATAAATTTGTCGTGGAAATCCGCGTCGAGCGGGTTTATTCCGCTACGAAGCCAGTTTGCGAATTCCGTCGTGTTCGGGAACATCAAAAACCACGACGCCCATCGCGTGAACCACTCGTCGTAATCCTCGTCGGAGAGCCGATAAGGAAACCTCGTTTTGATTTCAGCCATGATTTACATCCTTTCCGCACAATTTTAGTGCAATTTAGCTAAGTTGTTATCGTCCTATGTTTTGCAATAGTTTTTTTACGTTTGCAAGACATACAACGATGTTTGCAAGACATGCAACGTCGTTTGCAAGACATACATCGTCATTTTAAAGACCTACGACGACGTTTGCAAGACATTTTTCTCGATTGCAAGACCTACATCGACGTTTGCAAGAGATACATCGTCATTTGCAAGACCTACAACGACGTTTGCAAGACATACATCGTCATTTGCAAGACATACATCGACGTTTTCAAGACCTACATCGGTATTTTAAAGACCTACATCGATGTTTGCAAGACATTTTTCTCGATTTCAACGACCCAAAAACCGATTTTCCGTGACCAAATTTTCGTTTTGTAGGGGCGTTTCGACTTCGCTCAACGACCATCCGTTCCCTGAGCGGAGTCGAAGGGACCGGGTCGCCCCTACGGCAAAATTATTTCAAATAACGAACGACGCGGAGCAACCCCTTTTTTACTCTCCATGGAGACCGTGGGAATCTTGGGTAATTCTCCTGCCTAATCCAAGGGGTAAAGAGTAATCTAATATTTTCCATTTTCTTTCTGTGTTCTTTTTCAATTTAATCCAATAGTATTCAGAATCTGGAAAGAAGATTCCTTCTAATTTAATTTTGACATTCGGTACAAAGGGTTTAATAGTATATATAGCTATTGCCGTATCCTCGCTAATGGATAATATCGCAAAAGAGGACAATTCGTAGTTTAATTTCTCATTTCCCTGTTTTTCATCCCAACTCCAAAAACCTTTTTGACATTCGAGTTCGTCCTCAAGCCCCTCCATATCTCTATGAAAAACTTTGGAGTATGCCTCAATATCCCTGTCGTAATAAGATACGATAAATACTTGCACAACCTCCGATATAGAAACTATATCGCTCTTTCCCGTTAAACAACTGGCAGAGAGTATTATCGATATATTTATCAGAATTATTATCCAACACGATGTTATTTTCATTTCTCCCTCCTTTTCTCTCGTTCCCCCGCTCCCGCGTGGGAACGTCTTCCCCGACGCTCTGCGTCGATTCAATTCGTATTGCCTTCAATATAAACCATAATTTCGCAATGAGCAAGGAAAATGCTCCGTGTGCTATCGGCGGCATTGCCGACCTATTTGCTGTCGAGAACGAGTTCGAATGTTTTCTCACGGATGAATGCCTCGACAATTTCCGGGTCGAATTGCAGGCCGGACTCGTCGCGGATAATACCCAGCGCGCGTTCAGTCGAAAGGGCCAGTCTGTATGCCCTGTCCGAAGTCATCGCGTCGAAAGCATCGACAATGCTCAATATCCTCGCGCTGAGCGGTATCTCGGTTTTCTTCAGGCCGTCGGGATAGCCGGTGCCGTCCCAGCGCTCGTGGTGCCAGCGGATCATCGGAACGATCTCGGAGAAATAGCTCACCTTACTCACAATACGCTCCCCGACAAGCGGATGGGTCTGCACGAGTTTCATCTCGTCGGGATTGAGCGGCGCCGGTTTGTTTAATATTCGCGAGTCGATAGCTATCTTGCCAATATCGTGGAGCAGCGATCCAAAATCGAACATATCGAGTTGTCGCGCGGAATATCCCAAAGCTTCGGCCAGATGATGGGCCATAATACGACACCGGTTGGAGTGGCCGCGGATATACGGGTCTTTCTCCTCGATCGATCCCGACAGGATACGAACCGTGTCGATATGCACCACTCGAAGTTTGGCCAGTGCCTCGGAAAGCTCGTGCGTTCTGAGTTGAACCTGCTCTTCGAGTTCTTCCTGATAAGCCCTATTTTCCAATTCCAGGCGGCGGTTGTAGCTCATCAACCGGCCATAGGCGAGCGCCTTATCCACAGCGGGTATAAGCTCTTTTCTGGTTACGGGCTTGACAAGGTAGTCGAATGCTCCCGACCGCATTACTTTAACCGCTGTCTCGATATCGACGACGCCAGTCAACATAACGACGGGCATAAGCGGGATATGCTCTACAGCAAAATCGAGCACGTCCATCCCGGTGACTCCGGGCATGCGGATATCGGATATGAGAAGGTCGTATTTCTGACCGTTGCCCAGTTCCGCTATCGCCTCTTCACCCTTTTCGAGGAGTTTGACCTCATATCCTTCCCGTTCGAGCTGCAGGCCGAGTATTTTTCGGATACGCTCCTCGTCGTCCAGAACGAGAATCCTTGCTTTTGGTTCTGTATTAGTCATTTCTTGGGACGGGGATCGTTATTACGAAACATGTTCCCTCCGGGGAAGTGCTTTCGACATAGATCGAGCCGTGATGTTTGGTGATTATTCTATAACAGGCGTAAAGCCCCAATCCGGTGCCTTTGCCCACCTCTTTCGATGTGAAAAACGGTTCGAATATCCTTCTAAGTTTATCGTCGGGAATCCCACGACCCGTGTCCCTTATCCGGCATTCGACCAGCCCGCCCACAAGGCGTGAGCGAACCGATATCATTCCGCCCATTCCATCGAGAGCGTCCAGAGCGTTCGTGAGAAGATTTGTGAATAGTTGGGTGACTTCGCCGGTCGAGGCCTGCATTTCCGGCAATTTTCCGAGGTCGAGATCGAAAACCACGCCGGGGGTTTTCATGCTCCTCTCGACTATTTTAATGGACCTTTTGATTAATTCGTTTATTCTTATCGAACTGGGCGATTCGTGCTGTGCGGAAAAAGTATAGGCCGAAAGATCCTTCACTATCTCGGCCACATCCCCGGTATTCTTGAGTATTCCTTTGGCAAGTTCACCGGCCTTTTTAGGAAGGCCCTTCATGTCCATTATTTCCTCCGCCATCCCGAGCATCGCATAAAGCGGGTTGTTGATCTCGTGGGCGATACCGCTCGCCAGGACGCCGATCCCGGCGAGTTTCTCCGCGCGAATTAGGTATTGATGGAGTTGTTTCGACTCGGTGATGTCCACAACCGTGGAGATATAGCCGTCGATTTGCCCTTCGCCGTCGAAGACAGGAATGCTGCTCATGTGTCCCCAGAGTTCGGTGCCGTCTTTTTTCGAAAGGAGCGCTTCCCCCTCGAAAATCCCCTCGTTCCTTTTCTCTTTTACCTCTCGATAGGCCGTATCCGACGAGAACACAATATGCTCCGGCCTTCCGATAAGCTCGTGCGGTCGATATCCGAGATCGCGCGATACCGAATCGTTTATGTCGATTATCGTTTCCGACTCGTCGATAATGAAGATCATTGTAGGAGAGAGATCGAACAGGCGCGATATCAGGTTGCGGGTTTTGTTGAAATAATCCTCGTATTCGCTTTCAGACAGGACTGTCGTGGCATAATCCAGGAATAACTCGACGCCCCGCAGATTTTCCTCCGTCGGCCTTTCGCCCGATACCGGATCGTCCACTGAAATAACGCCTATCAGCTTGTCGCCAAAGCCGATAATAGGGAAATACAGGATATCTTCCGGATCCCAGGTCTTGAACTCTTTCCTGTCAAACTTGCTCTTGAGCGAGATGCCTTGCATTTTCACAACCATCGGATCGTTGCATTCGACCGGGAGAAAATAACTTCTCCCTATCTTATAAGCGTCATATTCGTGGCCAAACAGACTTTTTATTTCCTCCGGTTCGAGCTGATGGTCTCGAAGCTGCTCTATCTCCTTGTCGGTCAGGCCGAATGTCGAAGCGGATTTTAGGTTTCCCGTTCGGGAATCCATAGCATAAATATGGACTCTGCGCCATCCTACCGTGAAAATGCCGCGCGCAATCAGATCTATCTTCTCCTGGAAACTGCCTGCGTTGCGGAGTTCATTCAGAAGAAGGAGCATTTTTTCGATAACGGTCGCGGAACCTTCTCCCGTAAGAATATCGTTCTTAGGTTTGGTCGAACGTTTGGTCGATTTTTTCTTTTTCTTATCGCTCATTATTCCGGTAAAATATTAAATCGATCGATGCACTAACTTCACATTTACAACCATCTGGCTTAGATTATATTTATACGAGCGGTCGATGTCAAATTTTAAAGTCGCGTAAGATTTATTCCATTCGTGGGTCGATACGATTGTTATCGCTTCCACGAGAGACTTTTTTCCCAGATTTTGGGTTAATAACGATCCGGTTGGATGCCGGAACGCCTAAGCCCTTTATGGTCATTGAATAATTAATCTATACGTTTTATCCTGTGAAAGCTCTTGAAAACAGAAAGGGGAAATGTCAAATGCAAAATCCAAATGCCAAATGAAGCTCAAATGACTTAATGTTAAATTACCCCACACCACCTTTGGATTCCCGCTTTCGCGGGAATGACAGATAATTCGCGGAAATGACAGATAAAGTGTAGGACGGGTTTTGACATTTCTCTCGTTACTCCGCTCTGCGGTGTAACGTTTTGGGC
>DAOWNU010000325.1 GCA_030642425.1 bacterium
CAGATGAGTTGATCGGCACGACAGTCGATTCGGCTAGGTTCTACATCAAACTCGGGTACAGCAATTACGCTACAGCGTTCTCGAACATGACATCGACTGATTCTGTGTATTTGTACTCTTGCGCCCGCGATGAAGTTCTGCGCGAATGGCTCGATGCGTCCAATCCGAACGACAATATGAGTTATATCAATTCCGATGTCTCCGGCTCGACGGCATGGACTAAAGATCCGGCTACTGAATGGGACGGCAGTTATATCGCCGATGGCAGCAACCCGATGTTCGGGATGCACATTTCGGTAAGTTTTGAAGATATTGCCGAGGTCAAATTGCCCGGGAATATAGACATCGGCCTCTATCCGAACCCGTTCAACGGCGCGGTCGCTATCGATTTCGAGATCGACGAACCGGGGCGCGTATCCCTCTATGTCTATGACATTATGGGCAAATCGGTCGCCACGCTTATCGACGACGATATAACCGCAGGCGTCCACAGAACGGTTTGGAACGCCACAAACGGCGAAGGGCAAAGCATGCCATCCGGCATCTATTTCTTCCGCCTATCATCAGGGAAAAAAATGAGGATAACGAAGGGTCTTTATATAAGGTAACTATCGAACCCTCTCCCCTCCGGCAAGGAGGGGAGAAGGGATAGGATAAAACGATAATGAAGGCGAAGTTCAACATACATCTCATACTTGCGATAGTGCTATTTGCTCTTTTTGCAAACAGCGCGTTCGGCATATCCTATTTTCGCATTATGGTCGATAGCGTGGAGGCCGACACGCTTATTCAAGGGCAGCCATATGTCTTCGAGATGGATTGCGACCCATTGGATACGGTGTGGATGGAGATAATTCCCGACCTGAACGGTAACGGCGTGGTGGATTCCGGCGAACTGTCATTTGTTCCTTCCAATGATGTGTATATAATAGATAATGGAGAACCCCTCCCCGACGACGACTTCCCATTCTTCGATGGCGACTCGACGGAGGGCTTCATTTATATTTATATGCCTATTCAACTGCCGCCCGGAGATTGGATTATCCGCTTTTCCGATGGAACGGACAGGATATGTCGGACGCTTGTTGTTCTTCCACCCGACTCACTGTTGTATTCGGTATCCGGGACGATAACCTTCGAGGATATGACGTTGCCCGACACAATCATTTCGAGGCTCGGTGTCCTGGGGTTTAATTCGGATTTCTCACTTGGGATGATAGCCCTTAGCGATTCGATGGGATTATATAGCTTCAATTGGCCGAGCGATCCGGAATCGGTTACGATTTGGCCGATGACCTTCGGCGATCTATTGAATGAATATCTTGTTGATACACTTGGTTACATCGATTTGGAGGATATCTACACGACCGTTTTCATCGATGGCCACCTGACCGGCGTGGATCTTTATGTTCCCTTCTGGGTGCCGGACACCGGGCATATCGTGGGCTATATAATGGATAACGAGGGCATGCCTATAAACCGCGACTCCCTTCTTGAGATACATATCGAGCATGATATCTGGGATGAGGTGGGAGATTCTGCGATAATAACCGGTATAGATACGATTTTCGCCGACTGCGACAGCGGCCATGTTGATGCTGAAATCCCGCTCGACAGATGGGGAAACGCCAACGGAAACTTCGATTATTACAATTTACCGCCAGGATATATGACACCAGTTGAATATGAAGGTTTCGGCTTCAATTCGGAAGAGGGCGATACAATCTGCGAATTCAACGATACGCTGTATTTGAAAAACGATTCCCTTTGGATTACCTATTCTTACGATGAGACCACCACACCGCTTGCGGTCGATCTGCCGCTTCGAATATCCAATTGGGAATATGGTTATGTCGAGAGCAACCTCCCGCCCGATTCGACGGTTACAATATATGTTTATGCCGATAGTACCAGCCCGGAATGGGATAATGTGTATAATGTTTCTCCCGTCGTGGATACGATTCTTCCGATAAATTACGGATTCTACGGCGGCGACAACCCCGCTGTAAACGTGAGGGACACGCTCGAACTCCTCATTGGCGAGCACAATGTGTTCGTGGCGGGCACGGTATTTTCTGCAGCGGGCGGAGTCGTCAGCGGCACGTTCGATATGCGCGTGAACGAACATTCTGAACGCTGGGGTTCTTACAATGTCGGGGTCTTCGATGGGACATACCAAATAGGCCTTTTCGATGAGATAGAATATCAATTCCAGCTCGAATGGCTCCCCGACGGCTATATGACTCCGCCTTCTATATTGCATAAATTTGCACCGGGTTATTATGCGGTCAATTTCACGCTCATTCCGCTCGATACGGTGTATTATATATATCTCGACATCGACTCCGACGATCCATTGGACGATACTCTTGCGATCGAGATTCTCACCCCAGATAGCCAGCACAGCTATTTCGGCGATTTCGTCCCCAACCGCTGGGAGCCGATGCCGATTTATTCCGGCTTTGCCGATTCGTGCAGGATTCGGATTTTGAACAAATACGATGGCGGCTCCGAACCCACGTTCACGAGGCTTGTCGAGAACAACGGCAGTATCCCCGCGATGCCAGGCGACAGCATCTCCCTTTCGGCGGAATTGCCCATCGATAATTTCACGATGGAGTTCGAAAGGGACACCGCCGACAGCTGGCAATACAGCATTAATCCATCAGGTTTTATAATCAATTACTATAGCAGAATGGATACGAGCCTCGTCTATAGCTATTTCCCGATATATGAATGCGGGATGTCGATGGAACTGCCGATTTTTGAGCGGCAGCTTCTGGTGAAAGTCGAAACACCGTTCATGTTCGATCTGCACCATTTCATCGCGAATCCCGACGACTACCTTCGCGTCGGCGGGCCGTATCGCCCTGACCACGTGACGAAGTATATGAACAGCGGCACCGGCGAGATACTCCTCACGCTCGAGGGCTACCCCGCCGAATACCTCGGCGACGACACGATTTGGTTCGCCCGCGGCGATTTTTCCGGCGTCGAGACGCCGGATTTCCCCGGAAATCACTATATCGCCGACCTCTTCTTCTTCCGCACAGATTTATGGCATCATCCTTATGGCGACGGCTCGGTTATGGCGTTCCACGACGTCTGCGATGGCGAGTGGACTGTAATATTGCCGGATACATTCCCCGGCGGGTTCGTCCCGGCCGTTACGGAGACAAGCTTCTATGTTGAGGATATCGATAGCCACGCGGCATGGCAGGAGTTCCCGATACAGATTCCAGTCGGCAGCCCCGACGGCGTGCA